>NZ_CP024848.1:2900961-3201623 GCF_003352005.1 Oceanobacillus zhaokaii | reverse complement strand
CCCGATTTGCTTGGGTTTGGCCGCCGTGATATGAACTGTACTCCTCAGGAAGTGAAGGACTATGTTACATACCAAATGGGGGCATTAAGAGAGTTTGCTAATCTATATGATGTTAAAATTCAGCATTGTAAGCCGCATGGTGCTTTGTTTATGAAGGCAATGGAGGATAAGCAAGTAGCACGTGCGATTCTGGAAGCCATTCATGATGTTAACCCTGATATGATTGTTTTCTCCTTAAATAATTCAGAATTTATGGAGGAAGCGATTAAGATGGGAATTCCTGTTGCAAAAGAAGCCTATTCAGATCGAGAGCATACTGAAAACGGTTCAATCGTGCTGACGAGGACAGGAACAGCAATTACGGACTATAACGCAATGGCGGACAGAGTGGTTCGGATGGTTAAGGAAAATAAAGTAATTACTCACGATGGTAAGGATACGCGTATAGAGGCAGAGACCATTTGCATTCATGGTGATACACCAGGTGCTCCTGAATTAGCAAAGGCTATCGTTCATGCACTAACTGAAAATAATATTGAAATTGTTCCGATTAAGCAAATCATTTAATGCTTTTCTTGATTCATCTGGAAGGAGGAACACTGCCCTTCCAGATGAAATGAAGAGAACAACTGTTAAAAAATAACTGATTATTATGAAAATGGGGTGACGTTTTGCGAATTGAACATGTTTATACGTTTAAAGGGGTTCCAAGAAACATTGTATGGGAAACGATTCAGGACAAAGAAGTACTTCAGAAAGCATTACCAGGCTGCAAAGTATTTGAAGAAGTTGAAGAAAATAAATATCACTCTGTATTAGGGATTAACATAGGACCGATAAAGGGTGAATTTACGGCAGATGTAGAACAATTAGATATGGAAGAGCCAGAAGCTTATCGCTTACTTGTAAAAGCAAAGGGGAAACCAGGAGAAATCGACGCAGATGCTGCGATACAATTCGAGGAAACGGCTGAAGGTACGGTTTTAACCTGTGTTGCAGAGGTGCAGATTACCGGCTTATTAGCATCTATTGGTCAACGCGTAGTTGGTGGAGTTGCCAAGGTAGTGATTGGCCAATTTTTTAAAGATGTAGATAAGGAAACAAAGAAAGCAGCATAAATTTTTAAAAAAATATGGAGGTGGATGGATTAATGGAAGAGGTAAACGTAACAGTAAAAATTAATGGAAAAGAGAGAAGTGCGAAGGTGGAACCACGAATGTTGTTAACGCATTTTATCCGCGATGGCCTCTCGCTTACCGGTACTCATATTGGTTGTGACACGAGTCAATGTGGATCCTGCTCGGTCATGGTGGATGGTCATGTGGTGAAGTCCTGCACACTGCTTGCTGTACAGGTTGATGGTTCAGAAATAATTACTGTAGAAGGACTTGGCACCGTTGAAAATCTCCACCCGATGCAAAAGGCATTCTGGGAGGAGCATGGATTGCAATGTGGCTATTGTACGCCTGGTGTTATGATGGCGGCAATTGGTCTTCTCCAAGAAAATCCTGAACCAAGTGACGAAGAAATTCGTGAAGGCCTTGAAGGGGTTATTTGCCGCTGTACTGGCTATCAATTTATTGTAAGCGCAGTAAAACATGCAGCAAAGTTAATGGCTGCAGAAAACCAAGTCGTTGGGGAGGGCAGATAAAATGGCCAATAAAGTAGGTGCTAGGATTAAGCGGAAAGAAGATCCGAGGCTGCTGACTGGAAACGGATATTTTTCAGATGATATCCAACTTCCAGGTATGCTGCATGCTGCAATTCTAAGGAGTCCCCATGCACATGCAATGATTAAGAGTATTAATGTTGAAAAAGCATTAGAAGCCCCAGGAGTTGTGGCAATTTACACAGGAAAAGATTTGGAAGGGAAAATTGGACGTATCCCTTCTTCGTGGCTCATTCCAGGTTCAAACTTAAAGGAAGCTCCACAATATCCACTGGCGATAGATCGTGTACGTTATGTTGGTGATGGTGTTGTGCTAGTGATTGCGGAAGATCGTTATGGTGTTCGGGATGTATTAGATCTGATTGAAGTTGACTATGAACTGCTGCCTGTTTCTGTAAGACAGAAAGAAGCGATGCAGGGAAATGCACCGCTTGTTCATGATGATATCGAAAACAATATTGCCTTTCATTGGAAAGCAGGAGAAGTACCTGATGAAGAAATCGAAAATGCAGAGGTTGTTGTTCGGGAAAGCTTCAATGTGCAGCGTGTTGCACCTAGCCCAATAGAAACACGTGCGGCAATCGGACAGTATAACCCTGGTAATGGAGAACTAACCTTATGGTGCACATCGCAGAACCCGCATATCCATCGGATGGTGCTGTCTGAAGTATTGAATATTTCGGAAGCAAAATTAAGAGTTATCGCTCCTGATATAGGTGGAGGCTTTGGTGGGAAAATTGGAGTTTATCCTGACGAGGCATTGATTGGCTATGCAGCAAGAGACCTGAAACAGCCTGTAAAGTGGATTGAAGAAAGAAACGAGCATTTTTCAGCTGCAAACCATGGAAGAGATGAAATTATTGACGTGGAGCTGGCTGGAACACGAGATGGGAAACTAACAGCTATTCGTGTAAAAAATACCGCCAATATGGGTGCGTATCTTTCAACTTTTGGTCCGGGTGTACCGACAATTGATTTTGGACTGATGATTACAGGAGCATATGATATTCCTAAGGCAGCTTGCGAGACATTCGGTGTTTATACAAATACAACGCCTACCGATGCTTATCGAGGTGCAGGCAAACCGGAATCCACGTATCAAATCGAACGGATGATAGATTTATTTGCCCGTGAAATTGGCATGGACCCTGTAGAATTTAGAAGAAAGAATTTCGCGAAAAAAGAGGATTTCCCATACACGAATGCGCAAGGACTCGTCTATGACAGTGGTGATTATGAAAAACCGCTAAATAAAGCATTGGAAATCCTAGATTATAAGAAATTAAGAGCAGAACAGGAAGCGTTAAGGAAAGAAGGCAAGCTAATCGGCATTGGGTTTTCCACTTATGTTGAATTATGTGGATTCGGTCCGTCAGCGGTTGCTGGTGCTATTGGATTCCAGGGAGGCGTTTGGGAAAATGCGACAATCCGAGTGCATCCATCAGGAAAAGTGACTGTATTCAGTGGTACATCACCGCATGGACAAGGTCATAATACGACATTTTCTCAAGTTGTCTCTGATAAATTAGGCATTCCTTTAGAAGACATTGAATTTGTTTTCAGTGATACGAAAGCAGTTTCTATGGGATGGGGAACATATGGATCTCGTTCAGTTGCTGTAGGTGGTGGAGCAATTTCTATTGCTGCCGATCGAATTATTGAAAAAGCGAAGAAAATAGCTGCACATGAGCTGGAGACTTCTGTGGAAGATATCGACTTTGAAGATGGTGTATTTAAAATTAGCGGCGTACCTGGTATGGAGCGGAAATTTGTTGATATTGCTAAGTCAGCAAACTATGCATGGAATTTGCCTGAGGGAGTAGAGCCAGCTCTTGAGGCACAAGCATTCTTTGATCCAGAGAACTTTGTCTATCCTTTTGGCACACATATTGTTGTTGCCGAGGTGGATAAAGATACCGGACAAATTGAATTAAAGCGTTATGTTGCGGTAGATGACGTGGGAAGAGTGATTAACCCGCTAACGTCAGAGGGTCAAGTTCATGGCGGGATCGCCCAAGGAGTCGGCCAAGCGATGTGGGAAGGGATTGTCTATAGTGATCAGGGACAGCTATTATCAGGCTCGTTCATGGACTATACGATGCCAAAAGCTCGTTTCTTTCCAACTATTGAAACAGCCTTTACGGAAACATTATCACCTGTAAACCAGCTCGGTGCAAAGGGGATAGGAGAAACTGGAACGACTGCTTCGATTGCAGCTGTAATGAATGCTGTAGTGGATGCACTTCAGCCATATGGTGTCACAGATGTGGAGATGCCGCTTACTCCTGAGAAAATATGGAACATTATCCAAACTGGAGGGGAAAACAATGATACCATCTAAATTTGATTTTGTTCGTGCAGAGTCTGTAGAGCATGTCGTGCAATTATTGCAGGATAGTGATGGAGAAGGAAAAATTATTGCTGGTGGTCATAGTTTACTCCCATTAATGAAATTTAGAGTGACAGAGCCTGGAAAATTGATAGATATCAGCAGAATACCATCTCTAAAAGGTGTACGAGTTGAGAGAGACCGCGTTGTCGTTGGTGCGATGATGACCCATCGTGAAGTTGCTGAGGACCAGATAATTAAGGAGCATATCCCGGTACTTTCAGACGCTGCTAGATTGGTTGGCGATATACAAATTAGAAATCGCGGAACAATCGGTGGAAATATTGCCCATGGCGATGCAATTGCTGATTTGCCAGCACCAGCTTTAGCGCTTGATGCAAATCTGATTATTTGCGGTGAGGACGGGATGGATGTTATTAATATCGATGGATTTTTCTTGGGGCCGCTTATTACAGCCTTGCCGGAAAACAGTGTCGTTACGAGCATCAGCTTTGAAATCCCACCTTCACATACTAAATCGGCATACTTGAAATATTTCCATCCAGCAACAGGCTATCCGGTTGTAGGGGTTGCAATTGTTTTAGGAGTAAATAGCGATGGATTGGCAGACTATGTTCGGGTCGGAATTACTGGTTCAGGAGATGTAGCCTATCGTGCGAAATCAGTAGAGCAAGAATTGATAGGTAAACCTTTAACAGAAGATGTGATTGCTCATGCATCGAAGCTTGCTGCTGACGATGGTGATATCGGCAGTGACTTATTTGCTTCTGAATCCTACCGAAGAAATTTATGCAGTGTGTATACAAGGAGAGCAATTTCCTCTCTATTAATTTAATATGCTTTAGATGATGTTCAAAAAGTCCGGTAAAAATGACACATCGATGTTTCTAGTTGGCTTGCTTTTCGGATACTCACGCTAAACATTCAAGGAACTTTTACTAAAACCGTCCACGTCCTGTGGACAACGTAGAAGTCACCACATCCTGTGGAAGCCCGTTCCTTAAAGCTACGCCGCCTCGAACTTCTTGGTCCTTTTTATCCTCCTTTTTGAAAACGCACTTTTTAGATGAAATAGGGCTGGGGAACGATGGGATCGTACTGTCGTTTCCAGACCTATTTGTCCCATTGAAAGTTGTTATTTTTGGTAGATAAGAAGGTTTAGAAACTTTCTTACTACATAATTGCAACTAAGGCTGTCACCCTGGGTCTTGGTTAAACCTTAGTTTTCTAATACCAGAAGGGAAGAGGGACATGAATGAACAAACGAGTTCCATAGAGAAGGTATTTTATGAAAATGGCTATATAACCGACCAGCCTACTTTAGTCGCATTAAAGCTTGTCCAGGCCTTAAAAAAGCCTTTATTGCTTGAAGGACCGGCAGGAGTCGGAAAGACGGAGATTGCTAAGGTATTGGCAAAGTCGCTCGATACGAAATTAATTCGATTACAGTGTTATGAAGGTCTAGACGTGCATAGTGCTTTATATGAATGGAACTACGCGAAGCAAATGCTACATATCCGACTGACAGAGAATACACAATTATCGGTTGATGAAAGAGAATCAACGATATATGGCAAGGAATTTTTATTATCTCGCCCACTTTTAGAAGCATTTACTGAAAGTGAAGCTGCTCCCGTTTTATTAATTGATGAAATTGACCGAGCGGATGAAGCATTTGAGGCATTCCTCCTGGAAGCACTTGCTGAGTTTCAAATTACGATTCCTGAAATTGGCACGATTAAGGCAAAACAGCAGCCATATATTATTTTGACTTCAAATCGAACACGGGAATTAAGTGACGCACTTAGAAGAAGATGTCTGTATCAATGGGTTTCATTTCCTGATTATAAGAAGGAAGTTTCTATTTTACAGACACGTTTACCCGAGCTGAATCAGAATTTAGCTGAACAGATCGCGAAATTCATGGAGTCGATTCGTCAAATACCGTTGCAAAAGGTCCCTGGAGTTGCTGAAAGCTTAGACTGGGCGAGAGCGCTCATCGAGTTGCATCAAAGTGAGCTGAATAAAGATACTGTTAGGGAAACACTAGGATGTTTTCTTAAAAACCATGATGATTGGGATAAGGTTGAAAAAGAGCTGAACCAAGGGACGCTTCTCCGTTCTAATGGTTAGCAAGCCGTTTACTAAGGGGGACGCCTCATGAACCAATCACAAAACCTGCCAGAATATTTACTGTATTTTTTTCGTTATTTACGAGATTTGAAATTGCTCATAGGTATAAAAGAAATGGCAGATGCCTATTCAGCCTTGGATGCTATTAATATTATGGATCGTGAACAATTCAAGCTGGCATTAAAAATAGTATTAGTTTCCAGCAAGGAAGAAGAAGAAATCTTTGAGCAAGCCTTCTATCAATTTTTTATCAGAGACTTACGTGAAGAGCATAAGCAGAATTTACTGCACTTTCATTCTGATGATGGGATGGATCATTTGCTTGTTAATAATGAACGGGATGAGAAAAATCAAAAGCATAAACAGGGTAAAGCCGCCGATGGAGATGAATATTCTTCTTTGCATCCTGAAGGAGAAGAAGCTGCAAATCCTAATATTACATCAGGCATCGTCACTGATATTTTACCAATGGATGATGAGGTTAATGGAAACGCCACAATGCCTCTATGGTCTGCAGCCAAAGGTCTGAATAAGCGAGGACAGAAAATAGAAGCACAAATTACCACTAAACAATTTTCAAAAATGGAAAAAACGGCAAAAAAATTGTTACGTCAAGTAAATATAAAACAGTCTAGGCGTTCAGCGGTTAAAAGAAAAGGGAATGTATTACATCTGCAGAAAACAATAAGAAAAAGTATTCAGACGGGAACTGAACCTTTCGAGCTTGTAATGAAAGGCCCAAGAAAGCAAAAAGCGAATTATGTATTATTATGTGATACTAGCCGTTCGATGTCTGCCACTGTGGGTACATTTTTACAGTTTGCTTTTGCGTTAAAGAAGCTACATCAAAATGTGGAAGTCTTTCTGTTTTCAACCAAACTGACAAGAGTAACCGACCAGTTATCTGCTGTAAATGACCTACCTCCAACGCTTCATATTCGCCATGAGGAATGGGGAGGCGGAACTTGTATCGGTGAGTCGCTGCATGATTTTGTTGAGAAATATGCTGTGAAGGTTTTAAAGAAGAACACAGTCGTGATTATTGCCAGTGATGGGCTAGATGCAGGAGAAATCAAGCATTTACAGTGGTCGATGAATGAAATAGCTATCCGAAGTGAGGCAATTATTTGGGTGAATCCTCTACTCGCTATCGAAGGATATGAACCAACTGCACAGGCGATGAATATTTCCCTTCCATATATTAATCATTTTCTGAGTTTGGAAGACTTTCAATGCTTCAATAAAAAAATCTAGAATGGAGGTCTTTGCTATGTTAGAGAATGCAAGCGTAATAGAAGCTATTCGAGCAGCAAGAAAAAATGATAAAAAAACAGCATTGGCAACGGTCGTGCGTGTACATGGATCGGCATATCGCCGTGAAGGTGCAAAGATGATTATTGATGAAGATGAAAAACGCGTCGGCATGATTTCTGGAGGCTGTCTTGAGTCAGATGTTGCTGCGGTTGCTAAGGAAGTTATCGCGTCAGGAATACCAGTACTTAAAAAGTATGATATGGATGAAGATCTTGTTTGGGGACTTGGCTTAGGCTGTCCTGGAAAAGTGGAAATATATATCGAACCAATTTCATAATAATGGATACGACTGAAGAGAGAGGAGATCCCTATGAAAAAGAGTGCTGCATTTGACGCATGGCTTGCTGCTGTAGAAATGGAGAAATCTGGAGTGATTGCGACGTTATTGCAAACCAATCCGACACAAGGAAAACTGAATAGCGAAGGATTATTTATTTCTAAGGATCATTCATTCGTCGGTTCCCTGGGAGATGCATATCTTGAGGAGCAGGTTATTCAACTGGCAAAGCAAAAGCTTGCTGAAAAAAATCCATCCTCTGAAACTAGGATTTTTCAATTATTGAATAAACAGGAGGTGGCCATCTTTATTGATGTGTTTGTACCACAACCGAATATCTTAATATTTGGTGCAGGGCATGATGCTATACCGGTCGCTAATTTTATTGCAGCATCTGGTTTTAGAACAACCATCGTTGATCAAAGGCCACTTTATAATACGGAGGAAAGATTTCCTAATACAGAAAGAATTATAGCAAGGGCCGCTGACTTTAAGGAGAAGGTGATAATAGGTGACAATACATATGTTATCGTGATGAATCATCATCTGGAAAGAGATCAGGAGGCTTTGACGTTTGCCCTGAATACCAAAGCTCCTTATATTGGTGTTCTTGGCCCCCGGTCTAGAAGAGATCGAATTATCAATAAGATAAAAGCAAGCGGAGCAGCAGTTACAGAGAGTCAAATGAGCCGGCTGTATAACCCGATTGGATTGGATATTGGAGCAAGGACACCTGAAGAGATAGCAATCAGTATAGCGGCAGAGATAATTGCCATAAAAAATGGTTATCCCGGTGGTTTCTTGAAGGATTCTGAGTTCATTCATCATGCATCTACCGTACGTGGTGAAAATGGATGATGAATATATATTCGATTATATTAGCTGCTGGCAGTTCAAGCAGAATGGGTACACATAAGCAGCTGCTCAAATTAGGAGAACAAACCATTTTAGAGCATGTCATTAATCTCACAATTACAATAGAATTTTCTAAAATCATCGCAGTAATTGGCAATGAGAAAGATAGAGTTCGTAATCAAATATTCATAGATGAACCACGTTTTATTTGGTCAGTTAACGAGGAATACAATAAGGGCCAAAGCACATCCATTAAAACAGGAATCCGTACCATAGGTGAAGAATATGTTAATGTCATGATCTTTCTGGGAGATTTACCTTTTATTAAGAAAGAAACAGCAGGTCGCATCTACCGAGCTGGACTCTCAGAGCTTGCTGGGAATACAAATCCTTTTATCATTCAGCCAGTATACAAGGGTATGCCTGGACATCCCGTGTTTTTTGGCAATATGCCTAACAAGTATTTCGATTTATTAGAGGGAGATAAAGGCGCGAAAGTCTTAATGAAATCAATTTCTTCGCATATTAAGATTGGAGTAGACGATGAAGGAATTTTATTCGATATTGATACTCCTAAAGATTATTTTGAGGCTAAGCAAATGATGAAAAATGAAAAACAGTGAAACATTTATGGAAGTTGATTGCCGATAAGCAGCAGAGAAAGGAGGGATATTATGGCAGTAATTACGGATAAATTTGGCAGGCCCTTACAGGATTTGCGCATTTCTGTAACGGATCGCTGTAATTTCCGCTGCACATATTGTATGCCGAGAGAAATCTTTGGTAAGGATTATGCTTTTTTACCAAAGGATCATTTATTGAATAATGAAGAGATCGTACGTCTAGCAAGGGCATTTATTGGGCTAGGTGTTAACAAAATTCGTTTGACAGGTGGGGAGCCTTTACTGCGAAGAGACCTGCCTCAGCTGATTGAAAGCTTGAACACGATTGAAGGCTTAGAAGATATCGCTTTAACAACAAATGCATCGCTGCTACCTAATAAAGCTGAAGCTATTAAGGCAGCAGGACTTACGCGAATCAATGTTAGCTTAGATGCCCTGGACAATGAATTGTTTCAAGCAGTGAATGATAGTGGTGTCAGCTCAGAGCGTGTATTAAAAGGCATTGAGAAGGCACTGGAAGTAGGTTTAGAAGTTAAGGTTAATATGGTTGTTAAGAAAGGTATGAATGAGAGCGAAATCATACCTATGGCGAAATACTTTAAAGATAAAGGAATTACATTGAGATACATCGAATTTATGGATGTGGGAACGACGAATGGCTGGGACTTTAGTAAAGTGGTTACAAAAAAAGAAATCATTCAACAGCTCTCTGAACAATTCGAGCTTGAGCCGGTCGATCCTATGTATTTAGGTGAAGTTGCAAAGCGGTATCGCTATGTAGGGACGAATACTGAAGTGGGATTCATTACTTCGATTTCTGAATCTTTCTGTTCTACTTGCACTCGGGCGAGAATTGCTGCAGATGGTAAACTTTATACATGTTTATTCGCAAGCAGTGGATTTGATTTGCGAAAGCTTGTCCGTTCAGAGGCGAATGATGAAAAAATCAAAGAAACGGTTGCTTCTATATGGAATGAGCGGGGAGATCGTTACTCTGATGAGCGAATGGAAATATCCGCTAAAAATAAGGAGAAGATAGAAATGTCTTATATTGGTGGCTAATCAATAATCAATCATGTTTAACAGAAAGGGAAATTGCCAATGAATGATAGGTATTCCAGGCAGTCTTTATTTAAACCAATTGGAGAAGCGGGGCAAAGGAAAATTGGAAAAAAACATGTCCTGATTATGGGCTGCGGGGCCTTAGGAACTGCAAATGCTGAAACCCTAGTACGGGCTGGTATTGGAAAACTAACCATTATAGACAGGGACTATGTAGAATACAGTAATTTACAGCGTCAGCAATTATTCACAGAAAAGGATGCTGATAATCAAGTACCAAAAGCTATTGCCGCTAAGAAAGCATTAAATGCTATTAACTCTAATGTAATTATTGATGCGTATGTAATGGATGTTACAGGTGTTTCGCTTGAACCACTGCTTGTAGATGTTGATTTAGTCATTGACGCGACAGATAATTTTGATATCCGTTTTACAATGAATGATTTGATTCATAAATCTCATATTCCGTGGATATTCGGTTCTTGTGTAAGCAGTACAGGAATGAGTTATACGATTTTGCCAGGTGAAACTCCGTGCCTCTATTGTTTATTAAATACAACAACACTGTCTGGTGCAACCTGTGATTCAGTTGGGATTATTGCCTCCGCAGTGCAAATGGTTGTTGCCCATCAGACGACAGAGGCACTAAAACTATTAGTTGAGGACAAGAGAGCTTTACGAACAAAGCTTGTCATGTTTGATCTTTGGACGAATCAGTATCATTCGATTAACGTAGACCGTGCGAAAAAAGATGGTTGCCCAACTTGTGGGACACAGCCAACTTATCCATATTTAAGCTATGAAGCTCAGACAAAAACTGAGGTGCTCTGTGGAAGAAACACGGTTCAAATCAGATCAAATCGTGAAGTATTACTGAATAATTTAGCAAATCGTCTGAAGAGATTAGGTAAAGTAAATGTGAATGAATTTCTGCTTTCTATTGATTATGATGCCTACAGGGTTGTCATTTTCCGTGATGGAAGAGCATTTGTCCATGGTACAGATTCATTAGAGAAAGCGAAGAAAATCTACTATCAACTTGTTGGATAAGGAGTTAATGCTAATGGTAGAAATAAGGAAAGCAATTCATGTTAATGAAGCAATTTGCCGTGTCATGTCATCTGCAATAACCGGGCCAAAAACGTACGTAGCAATTGAAGATAGTCTCTCTTATTATCTTGGGGAAGATTTGCTTGCAGACCATGATGTTCCTGCCTTTGATCGGTCGCCTTATGATGGCTTTGCAATAAGGGCAGAGGATACGTTAGATGCTGGAAAGGGTTACCCAATAAGATTAGAAGTAATTGGAGAAATTGGCGCGGGAAGTGTTCATGAGGGGGAAGTTCAAGCAAACCAAGCGGTGCGTATCATGACAGGAGCACAAATTCCTAATGGCTGTAATGCGGTTATTATGCTGGAGCATGTGGAAATGCTGGAACACGATTGGAAAACCTTCATCCAGATCGACAGAAGGTTAACGACTGGAGAAAATATTACGAGGACTGGTGAAGATACGAGGCAGGGGGAGACTCTTGTTAAGAAAGGTACATATATAAATCCTGGAGTTATGGCATTGCTTGCTACTTGTGGCTATAAACAGGTGCCTGTAATTCAAAAGCCAAAAGTGGGGATTATCTCTACAGGCAGCGAACTATTAGCGGTTGATGCAGCACTCGAGCCAGGGAAAATAAGGGATAGTAATTCCTATATGCTTCTTGGTCAAATAGAAAGGGCAGGAGGGATCCCTCTATTACTTGGCCAATTCAAGGATGATTTTACGCTTTGCTACAATCAAGTCGTAGACGCCTTGGACAAAGTAGATATTTTACTGACAACAGGAGGTGTGTCTGTAGGAGATTATGATTACATCCCAGCTATTCTAGACAAATTAAAGGCAAGAGTTTTATTTAATAAAGTACGGATGCGTCCTGGGAGTGTTACGACAGTTGCAGAGATTAAAGGGAAATTATTATTTGGACTTTCGGGAAATCCATCATCCTGTTATGTTGGCTTTGAATTGTTCACAAGACCAGTAATTCGCACTTATTTACAATCCAACTATCCCTTTATGAGAAGAGTGGTTGTGCAGCTTGGAGCTGCATTTACACGACCAAATCCATTTGACCGCTTTGTTCGTGGTAAGCTGCAATATGAAAATGGCCAGACAATTGCGATGCCAGTAGGATTAGATAAGCCAAATATCGTAACATCCTTAGCCGAGGCTGATATTCTAATTATGCTTCCTGGTGGGGCAGAAGTGTATGAGAAGGAGATGGAAGTGACTGCTATTTTACTGGAAGATCAGACAGGAACAACAATGGATTCTTTTATATCTAAGCAAGTAATTCATTAAGGCAGGCAGACGAACGGGTTAACCAATCGTTCCCTTTTGGAAAAGGGGCAGGCGCAGAAACTTGGATAGGGGATCGGCTTGAGAAGGTGGCTTATCCTTCTGGTAAGCATAAGTAAGCACTGGCTTTATTAAGAAGCAAAAAGAGAGCTTAGAGCTCTCTTTTTTGGGGGTAAATACAGATATTCTGGTGTCGCGGTTAATGTATTCCTATGAATGAATGATTCGATATAATCTTTCCACAGCTTCATCAATTTCCTCAGGTTTAATATTCGCAAATCCAATGACGAGCTGGATATCGTCTGATAATTCCCGGTCTTCCTTTAGTAAAAAGCGTTGAATTGTATATAGTTCCAATTTTTCTTGTTTCGCTGCTTTCCTTATCTCATCATAGGATTTAGCCGATTTAAAATATGCAAGAAAATGAAGTCCTGCAGGAATATCCTGGATGTTGATACTATTCATAAACTTTTCTTTTAATTTTATTACTAATTTCTTTCGCTTTTCTTCATAATGCTTGTTCATTCTTCGGATATGTTTCTTATATTCTCCGTTTTTTATGAAGTAATGAAGTGCGAAGAGCTGCAGCGAATTGCTGCCGTGAATCCAATCCAAATAATGCTCCCGATAACGCCTTAGCAAAATCGGAGGCAGCACCATATAGCTGATCCGGAAGCTCGGCAGTAATGTTTTTGAGAAGGTGCCTGTATAGATGACTCGCTGATTACGGTCTAAGCTCTGTAAAGATGGGATATTATCCGTATCATATTTAAATTCACTGTCGTAATCATCTTCTACTATATAGCGGTTCTCTTCTGCGGTAGACCAATTCAGCAATTCAATTCTCCTGGAAATGGGCATGATTTTCCCTGTTGGAAATTGATGAGAAGGAGTAATGAACAAAAAATCAGGATTGACACGTTTTAATTCTTCCATATTTATTCCTTGAGAATCTAAAGAAATCGGTGTTACATCTAAGCCTTTACTCTCCAATAGTCGGTATATCCGTGAGTATCCAGGGTTTTCCACGGCAACTATTGAGTTTTTTGGCTGCAAATCCATCAATTGACTAATTAATGGTTGTGTACCAGAACCAATAATAATTTGTTCTGGTTCGCAAATTACACCTCTCGTAAATGCAATCATATTGGAAATTGTCTTCCTTACGGTAAAAGGTCCCTGTGGATGACTTATTTGAGCCAATTCCTTTTGATGATATTGAATCGCCTGCTGTTGACATTTTAACCACTCTTGAAAAGGAAACATGGAAATATCTGTTGTAATATGTGACAGTGAAATCCAATCCTCTTCATTCGTATAGGATTCTCTTAATTCACTTGGAAACTTTGCGTTACGTTGTGTTTGCTGATCGAAATCAGTGATATTCTCGATATAATATCCTTTTCTTTCAATGGCAAAAATATATCCCTCAGCAAGCAGCTGTTCGTAAGCATTTGTTACAGAATTGATGCTCACCCCAAGGTCTATTGCTAATTCTCTTTTTGAAGGTAATTTTTCCCCTAGAGGAATCCTATGTTCCAGAATTAATTTTTTTAAATTCTCGTAGATTTGTTTATAAATATATTTTGCATTCCCTTGTTTATCTATCTGAAAATATATCATTTATACCTCCGCTGGTTCCATAAAAATATGTACTCTGGTACTTTTCATTATACCAGTTAATTGTCATACTTATCTATATATTTGGAGTTTAGGGAGGATTAAATTTATGATTAATTACATTAATTCTACGGAAGATTTACAAGAAAAGCGGCAGAAATATATTCCCAGGGGAGTAAGTAATGGGAATCTTAATATCGTGAAATATGCGAAGGGAGCAACTATTACTGACTTGGATGATAAGGAATGGATTGATTTTGCAGGTGCAATTGGCACTTTGAACGTTGGACATAGTCACTCCAAGGTAACAGAAGCGGTAAAAGAGCAAGTAGATAAATTTTTACATCCAGGGTTTAATGTCATGATGTATGAGGGGTATATTCTTCTTGCGGAGAAGCTATGTGAAATAACTCCGGGAGATTTTGATAAACAGGCACTGTTATTAAATTCAGGGGCAGAAGCGGTGGAAAATGCGATTAAAATTGCCCGCAAATTCACTGGCAGACAAGCAGTCGTTTCCTTTGAACGCGGATTTCATGGCAGAACAAATCTAACAATGGGGATGACGAGCAAAGTTAAGCCTTATAAATTCGGATTTGGTCCGTTTGCTCCGGAAATCTATCAAGCACCTTATCCTTATGTTTATCGAAAGCCTGATGCGTTAAGTGAAGAGGAATATATTGATGATATGATTGCGAAATTCCAGGAATTCTTTGTTGCTGCTGTAGCACCAGAGACTGTGGCGTGTATCGTCATGGAGCCTGTGCAGGGGGAAGGCGGTTTTGTTATCCCTCCTAGGAAATTTGTAGAATTTGTAAGAGCGTTCTGTACCGAGCACGGAATCATTTTCGTAGCGGACGAGATTCAAACAGGATTTGGCAGAACAGGGAAGATGTTTGCGATGGAGCATTTTGATGTTATCCCTGATCTTGTAACCGTATCAAAATCTCTTGCTGCTGGCCTGCCATTGAGTGGAGTAGTTGGAAGAAGTGAAGTTATGAATATGGCGAGTCCAGGAGAATTGGGTGGGACATATGCAGGTAATCCTGTCGCATGTGCTGCGGCTTTAGCTGTTATTGATATCATAGAGGAAGAAAATCTGCTGCAGTACTCGGAGGAAATTGGCGAAAGAATTGAATTTAAATTGGCTGAATTACGGGATAAATACGAATTCGCAGGGGAGATTCGGCGATTAGGATCAATGGTGGCAGTAGAAATAGTAGAAAATAGCGCAACGAAGCTTCCGAATAAACAAAAAGCTTCTGAAATTGTCCAATACGCCAATGCCAATGGGTTGTTATTGCTATCCGCAGGTCTAAATAGTAATATTATCCGTTTCTTATGTCCACTCGTTATTACGGATGAAGAGCTTGAGAGGGGATTATCTATTTTAGAGCAGGCATTTGCAATATAAGAAATTATTTGAAGGGAGAAGGTTAGAAAATGACAGACAAGATAAGGGTAATTAACCCTGCAACAGGAGAATTAGTAGAAGAACTTCGTGTTCACACGGCAGAAGAGGTTGAGACAAGAATAGAAAAAGTTGCAGCAGGTTTTAATAAGTGGAAAAAAATAAATGCTCATGAGCGGGCTAGATTACTGAAGAAATGGTCTGCGAAAATTCAGGAGCAAAAAGAAGCTATTGCAAGGATAATGACGTTGGAAAGTGGTAAGCCGATTAAAGAATCCCTAGGTGAAGTAGATTATGCAACAAGCTATATTGACTGGTACGCAGAGGAAGCGAAGCGGATATATGGACGAACGATTCCAGCTAATACAGAGTCGAAAAGGATCCTGGTTACCCGTCAGCCAGTTGGAGTAGTTGCTGCAATTACTCCTTGGAATTTCCCAGCGGCTATGATGACGAGAAAGGCTGCTCCAGCTTTAGCAGCTGGCTGCAGTTTTATCGTTAAACCGGCTGTTGAAACACCATTAACAACAATGAAGTTAATAGAGTTGGCTCATGCTGCCGGCATTCCCGAGGATGCAGTGCAATATGTCAATGGCTCTGGTCGAGTCATTGGTGAAATTTTTACAAACAGCCCCCTGGTGCGCAAAATTACCTTCACAGGATCGACTCCTGTTGGAAAAGAGCTGATTAAAAATAGTGCCGACTCGGTGAAGCATGTATCTATGGAGTTAGGTGGCCATGCACCCTTGATCATCGCTAAGGATGCCGATTTAGATTATGCTGTTACACAAACAATTGCTTCTAAGTTCCGTAACGCTGGCCAAACATGTATTTGTGCGAATCGTATCCTTGTTGCTAAAGAAATTATCGATGAGTTTGCTGAAAAGCTAGTACATGAAGTAGCTAAATTGAAGGTCGGCAATGGATTAGAGGAAGATACACAGGTTGGACCAGTAATCAACGGCAAAGGATTTAAAAAAGTAGTCAGTCAAATTGATGATGCTGTAGAAAAGGGTGCCGATGTGCTCTTGGGAAATACTTTTGATGCAGACGAGCAGGCGGGCTACTATTTCATTCAACCAACCGTATTGAAAAATGTTACGAACGAAATGGTCATTATGCAAGAGGAAACTTTTGGTCCAGTATTGCCAATTACAGTGTTCAGCGATATTAAGGAAGCGGTTGAAATTGCTAACAGTACACCGTTTGGATTAGCAGCATATTTCTTCACCAATGATTATCGGACTGGTAATTATATTCATGAAAATCTCGATTTTGGAATCATTGGCTGGAATGATGGAGCGCCCTCCGCTGCACATGCTCCTTTTGGCGGGATGAAAGAAAGTGGGTTAGGCCGCGAAGGTGGTATTGAAGGCATCGAGCCATACTTGGAAACAAAATACTTATCGATAGGCGGACTTGAATAGAAAGAAAGGACAGAGAGACCGACCCTGACTGGACACAGTTGGGGTCGGTTTCGTTCCCATAGCCATTCTCCAATTATATCAAAACAATCTATTCCCAGATTAATTTAACAACCCGCTCATATTTTTAATCCAAATTGCTAAAGCTAAAAGAAAAAAGGGGAATTTAGATGGAGCTCATCCAAAGATATGTTTCAAAGGAATTGACCCATTTTGTTGGTCGCCACCAACAGGAAAGTGAAAGGTTTGACCTATTGATTGACATTATTAAAAGTGGTTTGCTTTTACATAAAAATATTACAGAGGACATCAAGATAAATACACATGCAAATGGTCTAGAGGATATTGTGACACCTGGAATCACTTGCTTTGCAGATATTCCAATCAATGATCTGTCCTTACATATGGAAAAGTATAGTAACTTTGGATTAGCATTTAAAAAGATATTTCTTGTGGAAAAGGGAGCTAATCCAGTTTCTTATATTGCAGCCAATGGGATTATCCGAGAAGCGAATGGGAGACCTAGAAGTCAAAATAACACAAGAGAAGATTACTTTAAGATGAATATTAAGCGATATTTTTCTATGATGAATCAACTGCAGGATATGCTTAAGAAAGATGAACAGGAAAACATTCGTACTTTGGATGAATTACAATTGCTAGATTCCTTCTTAATTAAACATGTCTTCGCATACCTCAAGCCATTTGATGCATCGAAAACAGACGCTGATAAAGAGAACTATTATTTAGAAAGAGAATGGAGAATTGTGGGGGATGTACAATTTACCCTGGCTGATATCACTAGAATATTAATACCGGAAAAATATGGGGAACGGTTGCGAACAGTACTGCCTCATTATTATGGACAAGTATCTTTTACTGAATGATATGGTGCCTGCACTCCCTGAGTTTTGTGGTATTTTGTCGGAAAGATTATGATCAGTGACAGGGAACATGCAAAAGTACTTGAAGAAGGAAAATAAATTGTCTATTTCTTTTTAGTGATACGGAAATGTTAATGGAGCAATATACTATCAATGAATTCAACCAATTTCTTGATGCTATTGGTAGTACTTATGACTGGAAGACAGAATTAGTTAGTTCTCTTTTCTGCTTGGAATCACATCGTCAAGAACTATATCGTAGCAATTAGCTTTAAGCAGTCTTAAGGAGCAGAGAATACAAGAAGCATAGTTGGTAAACAACATGCCTAAAACCCAGCAAAGAGAAAATAAAGGAGCAGCTTGTGTATTATGAATTTTTATATTGGATGAAATTGTTCTTACAAATGATTACGAGAGCAATCCTCTTTTCTCTTGGTCTTTACTATTTCTACTAAAGGATTTCCATCCCTTATACGTGTATTCCCCAACTATTCAGTCAGTCTAATCTTGGCCTCTTTCCTTCTGTTTTGAAGAGATAGGAACTTCTGGACAGGACGGAATTTTCTTGTAAGAAATCACTATTAATCGATTGATTAATGCATACTCCCATACTCTTTGTTATTTCCATAACTTACCACTCTAAATATTTTAATCTCTCTTAATTTAAGATTACTATAGCCGATATTAATACAGGGCATAGACTATGGATTGACACTATAGCAATGCAGGTTAAATCATTTGCTTATATTAATATGATTATTTTCAAAGTAAGAAGTCAAAGGAGAGTAAAGCGTTGTCATTAACGATGGAGAAACACACATGCATAGCCTAATTACTTTAAATTAGTTCGAGAAGGATTAATAAATCAGTGAATAAGGTATTAGAGGGGTTCATAAATAGTTTGGATGTTAACTAATTTATAGAATGTGACAATCGATATTTTACTATTTTAATAGTTAAATATAGAAACGAAATTGTATCATGTATTTCAATTTTCCATACAAGTTTAAGGAGATAAGTTAATCAATGAAAAATACTAAAACAACTAATGTAAAAGCAAAAAGAAATCGAAGTGTAGGTGGATTTATTACAAAATCTATCCAAAATCAAATTTTGATCCCGTTCTTAATACTAATTTTTTTAGCCGGTGGAGTTGTAGCATTTGTAAGTTATACTTTTAGTGTTAAAAACACAACTGTTGAACTAACTAAAACTGTGGAAAGCCAAATGGGGAGTTTAAATGATACGTTTGAAATGTTCTTCTCAAATATAGACCATACATTGGAACGTTTTATTTCAAATGAGTTAGTAGCAAATTATCAACCAGAAAACAAGCAGGACTTATTAAACTATTTTGGAGAAACGAAAGAAACGAATCATTCTATTGCAAATATATACACAGTTATCGATGAGACAGGAGAAGTAATCATTTACCCTGAAGTAGATTTAGGTGATGACTTTAATGCGAAGGAAAGAGATTGGTATCAAGATGCTGTGGAAGCTAATGGAGAAACAGTATGGACAGAACCTTACACCGATGCTAGTACAGGTGAAACAGTCGTAACTGTATCGAAAGCGTATTACATCGGTGACAAATTGGCTGGTGCAATGTCTGCTGATGTGATGGTTGGAACATTGGTTGGTATGGTAGATAAGCTGGAAATTGGACAAACAGGCTATGGTGTCATTTTTGATAATGAAGGTAAATATGTGGCTCACACGAATCAAGAATATATTGGACAAGATGCGTCTAAAGAAGAATTCTATAAGAAAATTATAAGCACTGGTGAACAAGGCATTGTAGAATATAAATTTGAAGGTAAAGATAAGATAATGGCGTTCACTACAAATCCAACTACTGGATGGATACTTGGTGGTACCGTTTATGTAGATGATTTTCAGGAACAGGCAGAGACTATAGTTATTCCAATCTCGATTACATTAGCTTTAGTGATTCTATTAGCAATAGTTGTATCTATATTGATTACGAAGGGAATAATAAAACCGATTAAACAGGTTATGGAAAGAATGGAGAATATTGCAAGAGGTGATTTAAGTCAAGAACCACTTAAATCGAAATATAGAAATGAAGTAGGACAACTCATTGTAGCAACAAATGATATGAATCAAACTATGCGTGATGTATTACATCAAATTCATGAAGTATCTGAAACGGTTTCAAGTCAAAGTGAAGAACTAACTCAGACAGCAGGTGAATTGAAGACTGGTGCCGAGCAAATTGCTTTAACAATGGAGGAACTTGCAACAGGAACAGAAACACAGGCCAATAGTGCGAGCGATTTGGCTTCCATTATGGGAACATTCACTAGTAGAGTCGAAAAAGCAAATGAACATGGCGAACATATTCAGGAAAATTCTGTTAATGTACTTGAAATGACGAATGAAGGTAGTCAATTAATGCAATCCTCAAGTAATCAAATGGTAAAGATAAATCATATTGTAAAAGATGCTGTAGAGAAAATGGAAAGTTTAAATAAACATTCACAGGAAATTTCTACACTAGTCTCTGTAATAAAAGATGTTGCCGAACAGACAAATCTTTTGGCTCTTAATGCAGCAATTGAAGCCGCAAGAGCAGGTGAGCATGGTAAAGGCTTTGCTGTTGTTGCAAATGAAGTAAGGAAATTAGCAGAACAAGTTGCTCATTCCGTTAACGATATTACTGGAATTGTAACTAATATACAAACGGAATCCAGTATTGTATCTGACTCACTAAGAGATGGATATTCCGAAGTAGAATTAGGAACATCCCAAATTGAAACAACAGGCGAAACCTTTAATGAAATAAGTTCAGCGGTTACTGAGATGGCACAGAATATTAAATCGGTATCCGTAAACTTATCTGAAATTGCTGCTAATAGTCAAGAAATGAATGGTTCTATAGAGGAAATCGCGTCGGTTTCTGAGGAAGCAGCTGCAGGTGTAGAGCAAACAGCGGCATCAGCACAAGAAGCAAGTGGGTCGATGGAAGAAGTAGCAGGAAGTTCTGTGCATCTTGCTAAGTTGGCTGAAGAATTAAATGAATTGGTTGGACGGTTTAAAATATAATGGAGTAGAGATGTAGTAAAATTAAACTAGCTCAGATAGATTCAATTTACCCTAAATGCTAACAGGATGTTTAGTAAAAAAATGTTTATATACTAAGATAACTGGTATCCTAATCAAAGTACTAAAATAAGGATACCAATTATTTTCTATTTATTGGTAGTAATATAATCACCCATCCACGTAAAAGTGCAGAACGGGTATTTCCATTTATTTCTGCTACCTCCTTAAATAGAGAAACTTTATCATGTGAAATACTTACAGGTATACAGTATGGAAATTCTTCTTTCGATTTATCGTATTCTTATTTTCAGTGATAGACAAAATCAACCCCTGAGTTAATTTTTACTCGACTTTTACTACTAAATTTCTAATGAAAATATGATGGACGGAGCATAAAATGATTAAATACTCCTTTCAGCTTTCTTTCGGTATTGTATTTTTCCCAAACTTAATTTCATAGCAACGGCCATCAAAAAACTGGGTAATCGTGATATATTTCCTTGCAAGCACTAATTGATATATCCGTAAATTATGGATTTCCAGTGTTTTATTTATCTGGAAAAAGGGTAAATATATTGATGAAATAAGAGTAAATGCACATACGCTGCGCCCATATTTTTTGAATAATTTAATTTTATAATATACAATATAACATAATAGAGATAGAGGAAAAGGGTTACAGATTAAGGGATGTATGGATAGAACTTATCCCAATAGGAGGGAAAGTAAAAATGACTAATGAAGAATTTGTAATAATGACAAAAAAAGTAATGAAATATGCCCCAGATTGGTTAAAAAAGGATATTAAAAACATTGTGAGTAAGGAAGGAAATAAAGTAAGGGTTAGCCATGTGATTAGTTTACTATATAATCAATACTCATTTAATTTAGGACATATCTTTGCATCCATGGATCGAAATTATGACTGGGCAGCAACTGCACATGATCATCTAAATTATATCGACAATAATATAGACCTAGTAGAATTAATGTTGAAAGAAGCAAAAAAACAGGCATTAGAAGACTAAGCTTTGGGTACCTGGCATTTTGATTGAGCGGCAGGCCACCGAAATCGAGCGTGAAATAGAAAAATCTGGAGTACACAACCGAGTGCAGAAGACAAGAAGGGAAGCATCATAAAAGATGTTTCCCTTCTTACATTTGCAGCATGGGACAAGGTAAGGCCCCTGCCCTCCGTCCACCCCTTAAAGTTTGATATAAATTACGAATAGTATAGTATTATTATTAATAAGAATAAATAGGCAGGTTTTGTGGAGTTAAGAAAGCATAAAAACTTTCTTAACGAATAAGTATGACTAAGGACATTGTTAGAATACTAGGCGGATACTTAGTTTCTAAGAATCTCATCAATATATTTCTAAATATGTGCGGAGGAAAAAGATGACATCTGAGAAACAACTAATTAATAAAAACTATTATCAAACATTTATGGAAGGCAGTGAAAATGAAAATCCAATCAAGGTATTGGGTGAATTATTTAACACGGAGCAGCAAAAGGTAGTGGCAGAATTATCGGATCTTCGCTTTGCTCAGGGAGAGGTATATTTCCTCTGCAAAGATTATGAAGCAGCTATTTTCAAATGGGAAAATGTTAATAACGAGCTAACGCCTTGGGCACAGAAAAATATTGCAGATGCACATGTTGCACTGGATTTTCTTGAAATTGCGGTGGAATATTACCAGTCAGTAAAAACCGATTCAGTTAATTTAAAAACAGAAGTGCTACTGCAGCTTTTCTTATTATATAAACAGCGTGGCAAACTTGAAATGGCAGCTAACTCGATTAAACATGCGGTTGAATTAAATCCTGATTATCCTAATGTAACCGACATGGCAAGAGCATTTTTTGAGGAGCAGTCGGACTTTAGCGATGCAGTCGAACTTGCTGTCGACGAGGCAATTCGCACGGAGTCGCTATTATGGTTCGAAGTTTTAGAATCGTATATCGAACAAGGTCATACTGCAGGCATGGCACCAGCGTCATTTCGTGAAGTATTAATGACCTTATATTCACTCAATCAGGCACGTTTTGAAAGCCTGCTGGCAGCACTATGGCGCAGTTACGAACAAAATGATCCCTCCCTTCAATGGCTGAAGGAGATCAATTATCTTCTTTTAGAAATAAATCCGAATCCATCATTTACATGGAAAAAGCTTACGAAGCTGTATGAAGAGACATATGAGCAATTAATGAATGGAACGCTATTAATCGAAGACTTGTCAACTATTATCCCAAATCATTTAACAAACTGGATGAAAATATCTGCCGGTTCGGATGCCGTCATTGCATCATCAGCTTTGTTAACGTGGAACGAGTTCTATCCTGTATGGATGGATGATTCAATGGTGACAGAAGCAGAAAAAGTAGCAAGTCGTTCCTCACATGACAGGATTGGGCTTGATGAGGTATTAAGAACTTTCCATTCAATTAGGAAATGGGCAAATAAGAATGGATTGATCTTAAATGAACGGGAAGAATGGCTGATTGATGAGCTCCTTGATTCCAAACACTTTCACCTGATGGTTACTGGTGCTGAAACAGTTGGAAAATCAGCTTTGGTTAACAAACTGATTGGAAGCGAGATGACGAGTGAATCTACTTCAGCCACGGTTCTATTTAAGCATGCCGATCAAACGGAGATTCAAGCGATAAGAGATCGAGAGGTTCGAAGCATTACGGAACAAAGTGACCTTGATGAAATGGCAGAAGCTGAGCAAGCACTGATAAGCTATAAAATGCCGATAACTTTTTTAAATAATAATATGCTTACTCTAATTGATACTCCAGCTGTCAACCGGGAGAAATCCAGAAATTCTTTATTTACTTACCTAAATTTGGCGGACGGTTTATTATTCGTTATGGATGCAAGCTCACCACTGACTTCCAATGAAATGGAATTAGCGATTAAAATTAGAGAGCAAGCACCAGAACTGCCGATTCATTTTCTTCTAAGTGATATGCAGCAAGCTAACCACGAGGCAGAGTCGGAATTGCTAGAGAAAACAACAACTTGGATTCAAACGTATTTTCCGAGTTCGAGAGTTTTCAACTATCGTCCGCTTTCTATACATGACAGCCAAGCAGAAGAGGTTACGAAGTGTATTCAATCCATGGTGCAGCACTACAACCCAGAAAATGAAATGCAGCATAAAATTCTGCATTATAGCAAGCAATTGATTAAGCTGTTATTAAAAAAACGGATAGAAATGGAAAACACGCTGCAGGAAACTATGAAATCAAATGAAGAGATGGCAATGAAACTGGATGGTGCATTTCATCAGTTAAAAGACTTACATGAGGGGAAAACCCAGATTATTAAGGAAAATTATCGTACGATTAAAGACAAGATGAGAGAGGATCTGCTAGCTAAGATACCTAATTTGCTTGTATCATGCGCTAAACTAGTGAAGGAAGATTCTGATTTTGATAATATACATGTTACCCTTAATGATGAAATGAATAAGCAGATTAATGATTATATCGATGATGTTGCCTTGCCAAATATAACATCAGCGATTCAAGGATGGATTGCAACAAGTGAAGCGGAGTTCAAGGACAGCCAAGAATCTTTAGATGATATGGCGGAGAGCATAAATCAGCTGGATAATGAAGAACAGATTCGCTTAGATTGTGATTTTAAAGTATTGGATGATTGGCGTCGTGATGTAAACAGAATGACAAGCGGAAGCATCCAGCTGGAAAAAATCAATATCATAAAAAGCTCTCCATCTTCACAGTTTATTATGAAAAACGCTGATAAGCTTTTTGGTGCGATTATTAAAAATAAAGGAATGCTTCAAAATAAGTATAAGCAATTTATCCAAACAAAAGATTATAGTAAAATAGCAGAGTCAATTACAAATACATTCATGCAGCAATTCGAGTTTTTCGAAAAAACGCTCGAACGGGATATCAACATGTTTTTTGTGAGTCCCTATGCAGTGTTAAATCAAGCGGCAGAGGATAAACAACATGAGATTAGCTCTAATGAACAATCGTTAAACAAGATGCGCGAGAATCCTGAGATTTACACGGATCCCTTAAAGCTGTTTGAACTAAAAATTCGTCAATATGGATGGATGACTCAGGCAGATGAGCGGGAATATATAGGTAAGTGATGATTTTATCCACATCGATTTCCCACTAGAAATCGATGTGGATTTTTATATATAATCCTTGTGAAGGACGAGTGACCAAAGCTCCAAATCGAGCGACAGCATCAGAAATTCGAGCGAAGGGAATAAGCTAGATGTCCCTAGCTCAACAATGGTTCAAAGCAATCTTATTAATATTTTTATGTGAAATTAATCACAAGTACTTGTAAAATTTAAATCAAGGTGGTATAGTAACAATGTAAGTTAAGTAAGTTAATTTTATAATCAATTGTGAAACATTGAACATAAAAATCATATTAAAGGATGATGAATTATGAGAGTAGCAGTTATTGGATGTACACACGCAGGAACAGCGGCGATTAATAATATATTGAACCTTTACCCCAATGCAGAAATCGATGTATTTGAAAAAAATGATAATGTTTCCTTCCTATCTTGTGGAATTGCCCTCTATGTTGGCGGCGTAGTTAACGATCCAAATGGACTGTTTTACGCTTCTGTGGAGCAGTTTGAAAATCAAGGTGTACGCATGCATATGAATCATGAAGTAACATCATGCGATATAAATAAGAAGCAATTACTAGCAAGAGATATGAAAACAAATGAAACAAAAAGCTTTGGCTATGATAAGCTGATTATTACTTCTGGCTCTTGGCCTGTTACACCGCCAATTCCAGGTTCGGATTTAGAGAACGTCTTATTATGCAAAAACTTTGCTCATGCTAATGAAATCATTAAACGTTCTGAATCAGTTGAAAATGTAGTCGTAGTTGGTGCTGGATATATTGGTGTTGAACTAGTAGAAGCATTTGAAGAAAACGGGAAAAACGTTACATTAATTGATAGTGAAGAAAGAATTTTAAACCGTTATTTGGATAAAACATTCACAGACCCTGTTGAAGCAACATTTGAACAACGTGGCATTGAATTAGCCCTTGGACAGACTGTTTCACAGTTTGAAGGAACGGGTACTGTGAAAAAAGTAATCACAGATAAAGGGGAGTATAAGGCAGATTTAGTTGTAATGTGTATTGGATTTAGACCGAATACAGCACTATTTAAAGGTCAAATTGATATGTTGCCAAATGGTGCAATTATTGTTAATGAATACATGCAAACAAGTGTAAAAGATGTGTATGCTGCAGGTGATTGCTGTGCTGTAAATAATAATGCAACAAAACAGCCGGCATATATACCATTAGCAACCAATGCGGTAAGAATGGGTACGCTTGTTGCGCATAATCTTGTAAATCCTGTATTAGCCCATCCAGGAACACAGGGTACTTCAGGCTTGAAAATTTACAATCATAACATTGCTTCAAGCGGATTAACAGAAAGTGCTGCAAAACTAGCAGGGTTATCTGTAGATAGTGCATATATTGAAGATAATTATCGTCCAGAATTTATGCCGGAAAATGCATTGATTCAATTAAAAATCGTCTATGAAATTGAAACACATCGCATTGTTGGTGCACAAGTAATTTCTGATGCAGACTTTACGCAGTCGATTAATACAATCAGCCTAGGCATTGCAAATAATATGACAATTGAGCAATTAGCATTAACCGATTTCTTCTTCCAACCGCATTTCAACAAACCAGTAAACTACTTAAATCAAGTAGCACTTGCAGCAATGGCAAAGGAAGCTGAAAAGAGTAAAAAAGAGACTGTTCTTGCTTAAGGGTCAGTTGATGGATTGAGGAAACAGATTTTAGGATTCAATTAACTACCAATTTATATAACTCATCTAGATAAAACCATCGTATTTACGATGGTTTTATTTGGTAGGTAAGAAAGTATACTGCTTAAGTGCAAGTAAGGCTGTCACCTATAGGACCGATGACAGCCAAGTTTTCTATAGGGACAGGTATAGAGTGAATTTGTGAGAGGGATTCAAGCAATTCAAACAAGTAGAAATAATAATTGGAATGTTCCTTATAGAGGAACAGTAACCTTTTCCTAAAAGCAATTTACGATATAATGAAGCTAAGTCATAACGGTAAACAAATCACATAATGTTGAAAGCGCTAACAAAAGAGAGAAAAAGTTTAATAGGGGGGATTGAGTAATGGTCGAGAACTAAGGAGAACTGCTAACTTATCACTTTTCTATCAGGTTATTGCGCTTTTTGTTGATTATTTTTATTATCAAGCGGTCTCTTTATATGCTATTAATCATTCTAATTTTAATATTACTGATCTGGAAGATGAAATTAAAGGAGGAGAAAGCGATGCATGTAACAACAAATGCTGAGAAATTAATCGAAAAAACGAAATTAAATAAATTTCATTGGATGTTACTTTTTTGGGGTGCCCTATTAATGCTATTTGATGGTTTTGATTTAACCATTTATGGCGCGGTGGTTCCTACTTTAATGGATGAATGGGGAATTTCTGCTGTTCAAGCAGGTAGGTATGGAAGTTATGCCTTATTTGGAATGATGTTTGGGGCGTTAATATTTGGAACGTTGGCAGATAAATTAGGCAGAAAAAAGATTATCATGATTTGTGTTGCTATATTCAGTCTATTTATGCTTCTCGCTGGCCTAGCTCCAAGTCCAGAAATATTTGGCCTGTTCCGATTCATTACTGGTTTAGGATTAGGTGGCATGATGCCAAATGTCATTGGGCTTATTAGCGAATATTCTCCAGAAGGAATGCGCAGCCGGATGATCGCTACGATTATGGCTGGATATTCCATCGGTGGTGTTATCGCTGCTTTTCTAAGCATGCTTCTTATCTCTAATTTTGGTTGGGAATCCGTATTCTTCTTTGGTGCTATTCCATTGTTATTCTTGCCTTTCTTAGCGAAGAACTTACCAGATTCAGTTGGCTCGCTGGTCAATAAAAATGACAATAAAGGAATACAAAAGATTCTTGTAAAGGCAAATCCAACGTATACACCTTCTGAAAATGAAACATTTGTTTTAAATAAGCCTAAAGAAACGTCATCTCCAGTAAAAAATCTATTTACTGAAAAAAGAGGACTCTTAACGGTGATGATCTGGTTAACATACTTTATGTCACTATTAATGATCTATGGATTAAATACATGGCTGCCTAAATTCATGACCGAAGCTGGTTTCCCTCTTGGTTCAAGTTTAAGCTTCCTTTTAGCGTTAAATGTAGGAGCAACAATTGGTGCAATTCTAATGGGATGGCTAGCAGACCGTTGGGGTGTCGGTAAAGCGCTTATTCTGTTCTTTCTAATGGCCACTATTTCAATTACCAGCCTAGGATTTGCAACAAATATGGTTCTATTGTATGTAATGCTAGCGATTGCAGGAGCAGCAACGGTAGGAACGCAAAACCTTACACACTCCTATACTTCTCAATTCTATCCGATCACGATGCGCTCAACTGCATTGGGATGGGCATTAGCAGTTGGACGGATTGGCGGAATACTTGGACCAACAATTGGCGGTATTTTACTTGCTTCAAACTTAACTTTACAGCTAAACTTCTTTATATTTGCCATTCCAGGAGTCATTGCAGCGTTGGCTGTATTCTTAGCCAATCAACAAGGACGAAAAGTAATTACTGACGAGCCGAAACTGAAAAAAATTGCTACATGAAGATTTTAAATTACATCATATGAAAAGGGGTATTAAATTGGAAAATATTACAATACTTGGAGCAGGAATTATGGGACATGGTGCTGCTCAATTATTTGCTCAAGCAGGAAAGAATGTACGTATTCGAGCCAGGCGCGAGACATCTTTGGAAAAAGCAAGTGAACTCATTACAAATAGCTTAAAAATAATGGTTGAAAAAGAAATGCTGACTGAACATGAAATGAGTCAGGCATTAGCCCGTATCACATATACGACCGATTTGCATGAAGCAATTCGGGATGCTGATTTCATTCTTGAATCAATTCCAGAAGTTCTCGAACAAAAACTAGATACTTATGACATTATTGAGAGCGTTGTTTCTGAGAATACGATTATTTCATCCAATACTTCTACTTTCCCATTGAAAGACCTGACGGGGAGGGCAAAGCATCCGGAGAGATTTATCATTACTCATTTCTTTAACCCGCCACAGCTCGTACCAATTGTGGAAATAGTTAAATTCGATAAGACAGATGAAAACATCGTAAATACAACTTATGATTTAATGAAGGAAATCGGAAAATCCCCAGTAGTTCTAAAAAAAGAGATTACAGGCTTTATCGTCAACCGTGTTCAAGTAGCGATGCTTCGCGAAGCGTTTCACTTAATTGAAACCGGCGTGGCTACTGCTGAAGATATCGATATCGCTATGAAAGGAAGCATGGGCTTTAAATGGGCTTTCTGCGGTCCAATAGAAAGCCAGGATTTAGCGGGTCTGCAAACAACAAAAGCAATGGTTGGCAACATTATGGAAGATCTATCAAATACAAGAGAAGTTCCTTCTTTCTTATCGGAAATGGTGGAAAATGATCAACTCGGCATTCGAACAAATCAAGGGTTTTACAAATATGATGATCATGGTGAAAAAGCCATCCATACACGGGACGATCATTTCTTAGATCTCTTAAAGCTACAAAATAGTAAAGAGAATAAGGACACTGTTGCATCTTTAAAATGATCTTAAGTCCCTGTCACTTCCCGGTTTTTGTCATGATATGTCTAAAATCTGTAAGCTATTAGGTTTTAATAATATGACAAAATACAGTAGCAACTGAATATAATGATTTCTCTAAGAAGGCTAGAACAGAATAATTTTGTTCTAGTCTTTTTTGTGACGAGCATTCAATCTATTCCATACATCCTGAATAGCTCTAATTATAATAAAGACTTGCAGTTTCTAAAGAAATATGCAAACATTTACTTATTAAACAACAGGATGGTGCTTCATATGGTTGGCATGGGCTATAGGACGTTGAAGACTGCTGTAGGAGCTGGGCTTGCAATTTGGATTGCGAGTTTACTCGATCTGGAATTTGCAACATTTGCAGCTATCATCGTCATAATGTGTATCGAGAAGACAAAGAAAAAGACATTAAATACAATACAAAAAAAGTTCTTTGCGTCACTATTATCCTTGTTTCTTGGTGCAGTCTTTTTTGAAGTATTTGGTTATAATCCAATTGTCTTTTCCTTCTTTATTTTATTGTTTGTTCCAATCCTTGTGAAAGCCCGTATACAAGCAGGTTTTGTCACAAGTATGGTAGTTGTTTTACATATTTATACAGTGAAGGATGCCAACTTGGATATCTTTCTGAACGAACTCTATATTATTTTCATAGGCATGGGAATTGCCTTGCTAGTCAACAGTTTTATGCCAAATTTTAAAAGAGATATCGAAACTTTTAAGAAAAAGATTGAGCATAAGTTTAGTGCGATTCTATATGAATTCTCTGCTTATTTAAGAGATAGTGAACGAAACTGGAACGGGAAGGAAATTCTTGAAGTAGAGGAAATCATTAATCAAGCTAAAAGCATTGCCATACAAGATGTTGAAAATCACATATTAAGGAAGCTAAATAAAGATTATTATTATCTTGAAATGCGAGAGGATCAATTGGAACTTCTAAAACATATGGTAAAAATCGTTGCGATTGTTTCTTCTTCGGATCTGCATGTAGAGCAGAAAGAAATGTTTGCGGAATTCCTTGCTTATTTAAGCCAAAACGTTCATTCAGGAGATACAACGGACAGCTCACTACATAAGTTAGAGGAGTGTATGGCATCCATCCGCGAAACGGAGCTGCCAAAGACAAGGGAAGAATTCGAAATAAGAGCGAATCTTTTCTATTTAATTTTTGAAATAGAAAACTACCTAAACATTAAGAAGAAACTCTTTTCTAGAAGGAGTTAGGTGCCTGTCACTCCTTGGTTTTTGTCATAATATGTCGAAAGTTTGTTGTTGCGTTTCACAACAGAATAATTAAGAAAGTATTTTCAGTTCAAAATTAAGTAGGGTTTTTAACAACTAATAAAGAATATTAATACTAAAGGGGTGAGGAAATGTCGAATAATAATATATTACCAACAACTCAAAGAAGCAAGCTTGATGTTGCACTGGAACTTACACAGCTTTATGTAGAAGAATATCCAACAGACGCAGATGAGCTCGAATATAAGTTTTCCCAATTTTATGCTTTGGTTTCAGTACTGGAGAACACGGACAATAGTAGTTTAAGGGAACTGGTGCCTGAGGAAATATTAAATAAGATCAGGTGATACTCCTCTGGGAGATGTGAAAAAATCTTTGAGTTACTATACAAGTTCAGCCGCAGTTCATGTGGCTTAGGCTGAGTGTTAGCAACACTTAGCCTATTTTATTCGATGCTGATTCTAATTTTGTTTTCACAAATATTAATATTAAAGTAATTTTCCACTCTATACGACATTCATTTTAGAAGGTATGATAGAAGTGGAGGTTGATAGAATGGATACTATTATTTTTGATGTAGATGATACATTATACGATCAAGCATTATCGTTTATAAATACATGCAAAAAGGTTTTAAAAGTGTCACTTACAGATGAGGAACTTGATAGGCTTTACATAGCAAACCGTAAGCATAGTGATGCATTATTTGATGAAAAAGTAGCTGGGAAATTAACGGAGCGAGAAATGCATATCCGTCGTATTAAAGATGCGTGTGCTGAGTTCGGTATCGTAATGAATGATGAGGAAGCAATGGAATTCCAGGAGGCATACGTAGTTGAGCAAAATAAAATTGTGTTATTTGATGAAGTGGAAGAACTGTTGGAAACACTGCACAAACAAGGGAAGCAGCTCGCTATTTTGACAAATGGAGCAGAAGGACATCAATCGATGAAAATAAGGCAGCTGAATTTAGAAAGATGGATTCCAAAAGAAAATATCTTTATTTCAGGTACGGTTGGCCATGCCAAACCAGCAATAGAAGTTTTTCAATTCATTGAAAGCAGACTAGGATTAAACAAGGAAACAACAGTCTATGTCGGTGATTCATTTGCTAATGATATTGTTGGTGCTAAACAGGCTGGGTGGAATGCAGTTTGGATGAACCACCGTAAAAGGGCTAGTGTAAAGAATAGTGTGGTAGCAGATAAAGTAGTATATAGTGCGCAGGAAATGCTTGAGCTGTTGAGGTAAATCGCTGCTGAAGCATTCAATTACAATTATTTTGAATACGATTATAACGATTATTTGGTTTGTCTCATTTTATGGAAGTGTTTAGACAATGCAAACACCTGGAGATTAACGGATGAATTAAAATGAAAGGCTTTAACTCTTTACTTCAAAGGGTTAGAGCCTTTTTAGGAAAGAAAAAGAACTAAGAGTATAGTATCTACCATAAATTAAAAGAATTGTGCACATGGGACGTGGTACCTGTCCCTTTGTCCCGATTGTTAAACTTTCAAATACCACTCGAATTTTATGAGTACTTATATTATAATGAAAATAAATGATAACGCTTACAGTAAAGTCGAGTTATATACACGAAAGTAACAAAGGTATCTCATCAATGGAGGGAATGGTATTGGAACTTGTACTTCAACAAAAGCAAAAACTCAATCTGATGATGACCGTGGAGTTAAGGCAGGCAATCTCACTATTACAATATTCAACCATTGACTTATATCAGTTTATTCGAGAACAGGAATTAGAAAATCCACTAATTGAACTGGTCGAAAGAGAAGATAAGCAGCTGCCCTTCGATGGCAATATGAGGTCTGGTGGTTCCGATTATTCTAAGAATAATCCAATCGATTTTCTAGCAGCAGAAGATAAAGATGAGCGGAAGAAATTAATCGAGCAAGTGCGGTGGCTAGACATAGAAGAATGGGAATGTAACATTCTTATATATTTGGTTAACAATCTAGATGCAAATGGCTATCTGCCTCTCAATGCAACAGAAATATCATCTCTGCTACGGATCGATGAGGAGACGGTACAGCACGGAATAGCATTATTGCAACAGTTAGAACCCATTGGAGTAGGTGCGAGAAATTTCTCGGAATGTCTATTGCTGCAATTAAAATATCACTATCCAGAAGAAAAGGTAACAGAACAAATAATAATGCATCATTTAGAAAATCTAGCAAACAAAAAATGGCAAGCGATTGCGAGCACATTGAAAATAAGCTTATCCGAAGTAAAATCGGCCTTCGATCTTATTCGAACATTAAATCCTAGACCATGTATTTTAGATTCAAGGGAGACTGAATATTTATTTCCAGATATTATTATAGAAAAGAATGCAGGAAAGCTTGACGTTTATTTAAATGATGGCTATTTACCGAAAATTAACTTTAACAATCAATATACAGATGGTTTGCATGATAAAAATGATCTGAATTTTGTTCAAGATAAATATAGAAGCTTTCAAATGCTAGTAAACAGCATTGAGCAAAGAAGAAATACAATTTTAAAAATTACACAGGCTGTTTTAAAGAAGCAAGCCGCCTTTTTCACCGATGGACTTACAGCACTACAACCTTTAACATTAAAGGAAATTGCAGACGAAATTAATATGCACGAATCCACTGTGAGCAGGGCTACATCGAATAAAACGATCCAAACACCAGAGGGGACAATTGATTTTCGAATTTTCTTCACTTCCAAAATAGAAACAGCTGATGGAAATAGTACTTCACAAACGAAAGTAAAGTTATTGCTAGAGGAATTTATCAGGGAGGAAAATAAATACAAACCACATTCAGATCAAAAAATTGCGGATCACTTTAAAACCAAAAAGGGGATTACAATTTCGCGGCGAACGGTGGCGAAGTATAGGGAGGAGCTTAATATTCCTTCCTCCAGCAAGCGGAAGGAGATTAGGATTTAGATAGTTTTTTAAAGGTTTGGGATTTGAAAAATTTTAAAAATGAATTTTATAGTAGATGTCTCTTGAAAGTCTATTACTATATTAATAGAAATACAAAAAAGGTATCCTTCTCACCCCAATTTGGCGAGAAGGATATTTTTATTGTTGCTTTTCCTTTTTAAAGTAGATATTTAAAATTAATATATTACAGTATTACGGCCTAGAATAGATGTATTAAATACTAGTATAAATATGAACTTTTTGTAAACACGGCAAATTTCGACACTATCCTATCTAAGACTGTGGTATAGTACATTATAATTTAGAAACGGACATTTAAATTGGGAAAAGGTGGGAATTGGATGAGTGATCAAGAACGATTTACTAGAATATTAACTAGTGTAATTGAAGAAACGGAAAGTAATAAGATGCAAACTGCTGAAGAGGTTATTCAATTTTTAGTGAATGAAATTAAAAGCTTTATTGTTTTAGAAGAGAAATTAGAGTTCGTTGGAAAGTAATAGATTTTCATTATGGAGTTTATCTTTTTCATTTGTAAGGAATTAGTGAAAAATATGCTGATGAAGGTAGTGAAATTGGTTGGATTCGCAATTATTTTTTGCTATATCCTTTTAATAGTAGGAAGAGAGTTCCTAGTAATCAGTGAAGAACCAAAAAAAGCAGATGTCATTATTGTCTTGAGTGGTGGTGTTGGTCGTCTGGAAAAAGCGGTTGAATTATATCATGCGGGCTATGGCGACTATTTAATGCTATCTCGTGCAAATGTGCCAGGAATGACTGCAGAAAGGGCGATAGAATTAGGCGTCCCCAAAAAACGGCTGATTCTGGAAGAAAAAGCTACCAGCACCTACAACACTGGAATCTATACTAAGGATTTGATGGAAAACAATCAGTTAACATCAGCAATCATTGTATCCTCAGACTATCATATGCGACGAACGAAGTTATCCTTCGAAAGGGTCTTTAAAGATACTGAGATTGAACGTACATACGTTGCATCAAGGCAGGTAATGAGCGATTCATTAGTGATGAATAAGAGTGAAATCCATTATACCTTGAGTGAACTGACAAAATACGTCGGCTACAGCCTGGGAATGTATCATTTTATTGATCTGTAGAGGGTGCTTGTCACTTGTCGAATTTTGTGAGTGACAGGCACCCTCTTCGCTTTAATTATAATCCCACAAAATCTGCCATGAGTCTTCTGTATTTACAACGTACACCTCTTGTGAAAAGCTAAATTTCCCATATTTTCCTTTATAACTCTGAATCACATAGAATTTATAAACCTCTTTTAAGGTTGGTAAATCTTTTGCCATTTTCCATTCATCTACTTTTCCTATCTCCTCAATAGTATATTCAAACGTCTCCACACCGAAGTGCCCCATAAACACGTGGGCCCGATCCGTTATATAAGTTGTCTTATTCCATCTTTCTTTCATGAGGGGATGCAATAATTCCCAGGAACCAGTGAAATTAGCATCCTGCTCATAAGTATAAAATTCATTTACTATATGTTGTGCTTGACGACTTGGAGAAAAAAGCGTTGCTCTAAGGATGAAAACAGCAATCAACATGATGATGCCAGAGGCAGCGAGAAGTATAATAGTTGATGTATGGCTTTTCCTCAAGTTTACCTTCTCCTTCGATAAAAGAGCTTATATAACAGGATATGGGTAAAGAGGGCAATTTATTAGTGATTATTTATGATATTGTGCCGTGTCTATCAGTGCTGGACGAATCGATTTACATAAATATTTGAGTCAATTATATTATTCTTAAATTAATTGACATAACACACTAGTCCAATTAAGAGTATCTGTCAGTAAGCAAATAAATGTTGAGTTCGCCTACTGACAGAACATATTGCATTAGAATTGGTTGACAACTTGATGATGTAAAGGCTCGACAAGCTTTGAATCAAATCTTAAATAAGGAACTAACTCTCAAATTAATAACTGACTAGAGTTTACAAGAAAAACTGTTTTCCTAGCCTAAACAGATGCTAAAATCGGAGAAGTATTGGCAGTGCTTCTCCCATTATCTAAATCCACCGAATTACAAAACCCTCAAACCTTAAACAACTAAAATACCGAATCTAAGCTAAATTTACCTATCTGTCATTTAACGATTTTACATAAGTACTGATTAACGAAATTTAGAGAATTCTCCTGGTGGTATTCCTTCTTGCTGCTTAAAAGTTCGTATAAAAGTATTTACATTCTTATAACCAACCAATGCGCTAACTTCATTTACTTTGTAATTTCCTTTTTTAAGCAGCTCTTTTGCTTTATTAATCTTTAAATTATTGAGATGTTTTTTAAAATTAATGTTAGCATTCTTCTTTAATACTCTACTAATATAACCTTCCGTTAAATTAAACTTTTTAGAGATATCCGTCAACGAAAGATCTTGGTCATAGTTTTGATTAATATATTCCAAAATACGAAATGTAGTTGGATCCGATGTTTCTTTAAATGTGATAATAAAAGTTTGAAATAGAATTTCGAACATCTTATTTAATGAAAAATAAATGTCATCTTTATTATTGCTATTCAGTAAATCGAATAATCCTTTATTTTGCAGGGAAAATTCATTTATCGATTTATTATAATGATTTAGAATCCGTTTGACTGTATTTAAAAGTACATATTTAAATTTTATCGTATTTATTGTATCCAATTCCAAATGAAACAGATTTGTTTCCAAAACGTTTTGAATCGATTTTTCCGCTAATTCGAGATCATTATCGATGATGGCATTTACTAAAAATCTTTCATCATCCAACGAATAGGAATAGCTTTCATCGTTTAGTAACGGTTCCATAGCAGGGAATAAATCTAGTGAGTTAACATATGTGTATTTTTTTAACGTTAACTCAATAGCTTCAATAAATGCCGCATTTAAGTTATAGATGCTCTCTACAGGCTCAGATACCGAATGGGTTAGCTTAATTGACAATTCGTTTTGAATGTATAATGTTAGCTTATTTAATTGATCATCCACTTTCTTCGCTTCTTTAAATGGGAAAATAAGGCAAAGGTCTTTATAATCAATTGGAATTTGAATAAAGGGGATCACATTACTAACACTATTGATTAACGTGATAACCTTATTTCGCAAGACAAGTAAATTAGTATTTGAGACATCTTCTGACTCCAATTCTAGACTTGCGATTGATAGAATCGCTATTATCCCACCACGATTAAAATTCTCCATACTAAGTTCCGTTAATTTTTGTGGAATTTCTTCTTTATTTATCGTGCCAAATAAGACTGAAGAGATAAATTCAACCTGTAATACAGATAATGATTCATTGATTTTAAGCTCGAGCTCTTTATTTTTATCCTGAATGCCATCTATGTTTCTAATTATATAATCCAATTCGCTAACATTATTATCTTTGACATTATTTTTGAAGGGCATAGGTTTATTTTTATTGAACGCATTAAGTATATCTTGAATTGGGTTGTAGCTTTTTATCGTTGCGAAATAAAGGATGATTCCCCCAAGTAAGAATAAGCAAAGTACAAATAATAGCAATACAGATAAAAAATCTGGTTCAAATTGAAGAAATTTGGTTTCTTCTACTAAATAAGAATATTGCAGGTTTAAAACAGAAGAAGGCATATTATATAGAATTTTACTGTCCTTCGTATGATTTATAGTTAGTTTTTCAAAGCTCTCACTCTGTTTTACTGTTGCAATTTCGGAATTCTCCTCTGTTGAGCGTTTATTATCATCTAAATAAAACTTACCAGAGATGTTTACCAGTTCTTTTGGAAACAATTTTTCATTCGGGATGCTTATAAAAATATATAAGTATTCATCAAATTGATGATAATATGTTTGGCTTATAAATATTGTGTTATTTAGATTTTGCTGGAATTTTTCTTCGAGTAAATAAAAGTTATTATTTTGATCCCTCTCAAATAAATGAGGTGCTGTGATTAAATCTTTGCTAATACCTGCTTGATTCAGATAATCAGCTAAAGGAAAATAACCTTCTTGTGAAACTACATAGTTATCTGAAACTTTAGTAATTCCTACATTTATGTTTAAATCATCAGTTAAATAAAGACTGTTAACGAGATCATCATAAATATCGGGAAAATAGAATAGGGAGCTATTTGAATTACTAATATAATCTTGAACACTCGGTTGTTTCGAAATAGCTGAAGCATAACGAGCTACACTGTTAATTTTGGAGTCAGTTGTACGACTGGCGGCATCCAAAAATACTTGGTTTTTATAATCATTTTGCTGGGAAAAATGATTAAAATTAAAAAGTGTAACTGTGGCGATTATCATTAGTGTGTACAATAAGATTATGGAGAAAAAAGTATAAAAGGTTCTTCTGAGAATTCTTTTTTTCATCCTTCGCACGTCCACTCCTTAATAATATGATAACGTTTACATTTAATATAGCATAAATCATATACAAAATGAAGAATAGTATACAGAATAGTAGATATATAACAAAAGTTGAGTATAATGACAAAAAAACGATATTGCAGGTTTTAAATGTAAGCGCTACAATTACTGTCATGGAGGCACTCACCAATTGTTGACAATACTGAAAATACAACTTTGAATGTGCTAGTTAGTGCAATTTGAAGGGTGGTGTGTTTAGCCAGTCTAGGGGGGAAAAGTTTTGATCTCTACTATTTAAAAAAATCTGGAAGGAATGGTATGGATGCTTAAAAGGAAAATGTTTGTACCAATTTTATTATCTGGAATATTACTACTAAGTGCATGTTCGGATTCGGATAATGCGAGTGGTAACTCTGATTCAAAGAGCGGTAAAACTGAAATAAAAATAACATGGAGGGGATTGGGTGAACAGGATAATATAAAAAGGTATCTCGAGGGATTTGAAGCAGACTTTGAATCAGAAAATGAAGATATCGACATAGTACTTTCGCCAATAACCGCTAGTGAAGGCGATTATTTCTCTAAGGTAGCATTGACAATGCAATCTGCTGAAACAGCACCTGATATCGTATCTGAAGACACATTTATGCTGAGTGCCGATGCTAATGCTGGTTATTTAAAACCATTAGATGAGTACGTAGAATCATGGGATGAATGGGATAATTTTATTGAAAATATAAAATCCGGAACCACAGGTGATGATGGAACTGTTTATGGTATACCGACAACAACAGATTCACGGGGTATCTGGTTTAACAAGGAGGTTTTTGAAGCAGCTGGACTACCAAGCGATTGGGAGCCTAAAAGCTGGGAAGATGTTTATGCCGCAGCCGAAACTATAAAGGAAGAGAATGCTGATGTAGTACCATTTGCGATGAATGTAGCAAAAGCAAATGGTGAGGCAGTTTCCATGCAAACATTTGAAATGCTGCTCTATGGGACTGGGGAAACTTTATATGATGGTGAAAATGGCAAATGGAATGTTAATGGGCAAGGAATCACTGATTCTTTAGTTTTCGTTGACGAAATCATGAATAAGCGTGACTTAGGGCCATCTCTTTCAATTGCTCTTAATGCAAATTATAGCTCTGTCATGACTCAAGATTTATTGCCAACTGGTGGTGTTGGAATGGTGCTGGATGGGAACTGGAACATTGCACACTATACAGAAGGTGGAGCACATCCACTAGAAGATATTGAAGCAACACTTGGCTTCGTACCTTTCCCGACAAAGGATGGGCAATCACCTGGGTTTATAACGATGTCCGGTGGTTGGGGTTGGTCTATTCCTGAGAAGTCGAAAAATCATGATGTGGCATGGAAAGTGATACAAGCAATGAGCACAGAAGATTTACAAACAAAGCGAGCGCTTACTGGGGGTACATTAGCGGTTAGGAATGATTCAGCAGAAAGCAGCGATTATTTAGAACGTCCATTAATCGAACAGGCTACAAAAGCATTGGAGAATGCAAATTTCAGACCGAAGAATGACTTATATCCAAACGTTTCAATTGAAATTCAAAATGCGGTAGAGGCAGTTGCGAGTGGAACGATGTCACCTGAAGAGGCAGCTGCTAATTATAAATCAAAAGTAACAGACATTGTGGGGGAAGAAAACGTTTATTAGATGTTGAATGAGGAATAAAAATATTTTATTCCTCGTTTTCAATATCAAATATAAAGTGGGGGAAATGAAATGGAAGTTACACCTAATATTTCAGGTAAGAAGAAAATATCGGATAATATCAAGTCATCTATTTTTTTATCGCCTGCATTGATATTACTATTAATATTCTTTCTTACTCCAATGCTATTAACAATCGTATTTTCATTTACCAATCTAGCACTCACTGGTACCCAGGCACAAAACCTTAAATTTGTGGGCTTTGATAATTTTGTCCAAATGTTTAATGATGCGGAATTATATAACAGTATTGGAAAAACGCTCATTTTTGTTTTATTTTCTGCTATTATAGGCCAATGTTTTTTGGGCTTTTTAATCGCGTTTTTAATGAAGGGGAAAAATTCTACCTTTCGTAGGGCGATTGGTATTACCGTAATTGCAGCATGGGTAACACCAGAAATTGTTGTTGGATTTAGCTGGGTCGCTTTTTTAGGAGATAATGGAACGCTAAATAGCATTATCACAGCCTTATCTGGAATCGAACCAATTGCATTTCTCTTTGAGTACCCGATGGTTAGTGTTGTAGTGGCGAATATATGGCGTGGGACGGCTTTTTCTATGATGGCTTTTCAAGCAGCTTTAGATGATATACCTTTGGAAGTCGAAGAGGCAGCAGTCATGGATGGTGCAAGCAGATGGAGAATTGTTAGAAATATAACGATTCCTATCGTTAAAGGAACCATCACGACAAATTTAATGCTTGTAACATTACAAACTTTAGGGGTATTCACCTTAATCTACGCAATGACTGGCGGTGGCCCAGGAAACGCGACCATGACTTTACCGATATACATGTATCAACAGGCGTTTGTGAGTTATCAATTAGGCTATGGAACAGCAATCTCATTAGTAATATTAATAATTGGGGCTCTGTTTAGTCTATTATATTTGCGATTTCTTAAGGTGAAAATATAAGGGGAGAGTAGCATGAGAATTGGGAGAACAGAAAAAATAATACATCACGCTATACTTGTATGTTTGGGGATTATCTTTATTTTACCGCTGTTATGGATGCTAGTAGCGTCGATAGATAGTTCAGCAATTCAAGCGTTAAAGATACCTGAAAAGTACACCTTTCAAAACTATATGGGGATTCTGAGCGATCCATCAATCATTAGGTCCTTTTTAATAGGAATATTTTTGTCTGGTGGGCAATCGATCATTGTTGTACTTGTTAGTATTCTAGCTGCTTATCCGTTGTCAAGGTATAAACCATCCTATAAAAAGTCATTTTTATATACGATTTTATTTCTAACATCATTACCGATGACTGCAGTTATTGTTCCTGTGTTTCAAATGTTTTTGATATTCAATTTCGTGGACAAGTTATGGGCAGTCATGCTTTTCACGGCTGGTACATCACTGCCTTATGCAATATGGATGATGAAAAACTTCATGGATTCAGTACCACTAGAGTTAGAGGAATCTGCTTGGGTTGATGGTGCTTCCGTGTGGGTGGGCATAAGAAGAATTGTAGCACCTTTAATGCTCCCAGGAACATTTACCGTATTAATCTTTACGTACACAGGAAGCTGGGGAAACTTTTTCGTACCATATATTTTAATTCAATCTCCTGAGAAAATGCCGGCATCCGTTACGATATTCCAGTTTTTTGGTAATTATGGGTTAGTTAATTACGGAGAACTAGCAGCTTTTTCTGTTCTATATTCTGCTCCAGTTGTAATTCTATATTATTTATCACAAAGGTATATGTCTAAAGGGTTTAGTCTTGGCGGAGCTACAAAGGGTTAATTGTTTACTGTTAAAAATTAAAAAATAAAGGGTGGGTCTTATGGCTGAAAAGTTAAAAGTTGCAATTATTGGATGTGGAGGAATTGCAAACGGCAAACATCTTCCAAGTTTAAAAAAGGTTAAACAAGTGGAGCTAGTTGCTTTTTGTGATATCGTAATAGAGAGAGCGGAGAAGGCTGCAGCAGCATATGGTATCACGGATGCTAAAGTATATAGTGATTATAAAGAGTTATTACAGGATACGACAATTGACGTTGTCCATGTTTGTACACCGAATAATTCACATGCAGAAATATCAATTGCTGCACTGGAATCAGGGAAGCATGTCATGTGTGAAAAACCGATGGCGAAAACATCAGAAGAAGCGAAAAGAATGGTGGAAGCTGCTGAAAGATCAGGAAAGAAATTAACAATCGGTTACAATAATCGCTTCCGAGCAGACAGTCAATATCTACATAAGGTGAGCAGACGAGGTGATTTAGGGGAAGTGTACTTTGCTAAAGCACACGCAATTCGAAGACGTGCTGTTCCAACTTGGGGAGTATTTCTAGATGAAGAAAAACAAGGTGGAGGACCTTTAATCGATATTGGTACACATGCACTGGATTTGACACTTTGGATGATGGACAATTACAAGCCAAAAGCAGTAATGGGATCCGTATTTCACAAGCTTGGTAAGAAAAAAGATGCAGCAAATGCATGGGGACCATGGGATCCAGAGAAGTTTACGGTTGAGGATTCGGCATTTGGTTTTATTACAATGGAAAACGGAGCAACTATTATACTTGAATCAAGCTGGGCTATTAATTCGCTTGATGTAGATGAAGCAAAATGCTCGCTTAGTGGTACAGAGGGCGGAGCAGATATGAAGAATGGCTTACGAATAAATGGGGAAAATTTCGGGAAGCTTTATACAACGAATATTGCATTAGGTGCGGATGGTGTTGCTTTTTATGATGGAACAGAGGAAAGTGATGCAGAATTAGAAGCCCGTCTTTGGATTGAGAGCATTTTAAATGATACTGAACCGACAGTTAAACCTTCAGAAGCATTCGTAGTAACCCAAATTTTGGAGGCAATCTATGAATCTTCGAAGACAGGTAAAGCGGTATATTTTAATTAATGGAGAGGAGCAAGAGACATATGATAAATGTTGCATTATTAAGCAGATGGCATGTTCATGCCGATGATTACGCAAAAGAAGCAGGGGCGAATGAGCAGCTTAACATAGTACAGGTTTGGGATGAAGATCCAGAGCGTGGAGAGGTATGGGCTGGTGAATTAGGTGTTCCTTTTGAAAAAGATTTGGAAGCGGTTTTATCCAATTCAGATGTCGATGCAGTTATTGTAACTACTCCAACAAGTATGCATACAGAAGTTATTGCAGCAGCCGCAAAGCATAAAAAGCATATTTATACGGAAAAAGTATTGGCATTTACTATTGAAGATTGCAAAAAAATCTTTGATGCAGTTGAGGAAAACGATGTGAAAATGATGGTATCATTACCTAGATTAACAGAGAGTGATTATTTGTACGCCAATCAAGCAATTGAAAACGGCTGGCTTGGGGAACTGACAACGATACGCTGCAGGTTAGCACATAATGGCGGGGTAGCAGCTGATGGTTCCGAACAGGGATGGCTTCCTGTGAGATTCTATGATAAAGAGAAAACAGGTGGCGGCTCACTCATTGATCTCGGCGCACATCCAATCTATTTAACTAATCGACTTGCAGGACCAGTTCAAGCAGTATATGCTAGGCTCCAGCCACAGATTAGCAAGGACGTTGATGATAGCGCGGCAGTGATAGTTGAGTATCATTCAGGAGCAATCGGTATTATTGAAACAGGATTCTTATCACATGGCAGTCCATTTCAATTGGAGCTGTATGGAACAGAAGGCACAATTATGCTGAAGGATGGAGAAGTAAGTCTGAATAGTATACATGTCGATAATAATCGGTTGGTGGAAATAGAGGGAAATGGAGCGGATTCTTTTACACCAATGGAGCAATGGGTGGCCGATATCGATTCTGATAATCCACCTGTTATTACGAAAGAAGATGTGATGAATTTAACAGTAATTAATCAAGCCGCAGTCCTGTCTAATACACAGGGCAGGCGTGTGGAAATACGGGAAATTACTGAATAAGATTTATATAGATTCTTTAAGAAAAATATAGGAATTTGATTATAAAGGATCAATAATTTCATTGTGAACAAATAATGCAATGATTTATTGATCCGTTTTATATTTGTGGAGAATAAAATGCAGCTTATAATAGAAACTGCTCTAGTTTATCTGAAGTACTTGAATCAATCGCTGTAAGAAGCTTCCAAACTGTCCATTAAATCCATACTTAAGTATCCCGCTCAAGTTTGGTATAATAGATGATTGGAAGGTAGTGAGATATATTATGAGCGAAAAAATAGAGAAAGAATTAAAACAAGGCATGCTAAATATGCTGGAGGGTATAAAATATACCGAGAGCAATATAGATGAAAAAGAGTATAAAAAGCATTGGAGTTCAATCAGTGTTCCACTTACATTGCATGAAGGGTTAAGTACATATACAAAATCCGATTTAGACGATATTAGGAAGTATTTTAATATTAAAAATGCTAGCAGTTTGAAAAAGGCTGAACTAAGTGGATTGCTTGAAGAAAGAATCCCAGATTTATTGAAGGCGTTTTTCCTCAAACTAGATTACGAGCGTTTTAATTTACTGTTAAAAATTGCTCGAAGCGGTGGCTATATAGAGTCCCCAGATTTAGATTCTCAACAGATTAATTATCTCCGTACTAGTGGGTTTGTCTTTACTGGCACATTTAATGAGAAAAAAGTTTTAGCAGTACCTGAGGATCTTATCAAACTGATTCTATCAATGGGTACAGATGTAAGCCTACGGTCAACAGTAAAACGAAATACCGATTGGATTAAGCTTACTAGAGGTCTATTGTATTATTATGGGACATTAAGCCTCTTACAATTAGAAGAAATGGTGGAGGAACATACGAATGAGGCATTAAACACTTCAGATTATATTGAAGTGATTCATGATGCAGTATCTTATCGTGAGGATCTCCGGCTTGAAAGTGAAGTCTACTCGAATATTAGAGTGTCTAATCCTGGTAAAATAATGGGAGAACACCAGTCTAGAGCGAATGTAGCCTATTATCCATTTACAAAAAATGAGGTCCTTACAGCTGGGGAGCCAGAGTTTGTGGATCGAAATGAGAGCTATTTACAATTAATGAACTTTATCACAGAGCATTACGATATTGATCGGAAACAAGCTGAAGTCTATGTGGAAGAATGCGTATATGCAATAAAAAATGATTATACTTCAAATGACATCTTGCAATATTTAGGAGACGTGCTTGAATTAAAGTCATTTGAAACTGTTCAGATGTTAATGGATCAGCTTATTAATCTGATGAATAACACTAGAAAATGGATTCTTAAAGGCCATACATCAATGGAGTTAAGCCCAAATCGTAACCAAGCATTGCCGAATTCAATATCCAACCAAAAGGCTGGAAAGAAAAAAGTAAAAATCGGCAGAAACGACCCATGTCCATGCGGCAGTGGGAAAAAATACAAAAAATGCTGCGGGAGATAGAAGTGCCTTTGCTCTTCCTGAGTGCCTGTCACTCCCCGAATTTTGTCAAAAGAAGGAGCGCATACATTTATGAACGGCATTATTTTTGATTTAGATGGGACTTTATGGGATTCAATAGATACCGTAGTCGATGCTTGGAACAATGTCCTTACCCAAAATAAACAACTAAACCGAGAAATAACGAAGGATGATTTGCGCCAGGTAATGGGACTTCCTTTTGATCAATTAGGGGAGAAGCTATTACCTGAATTGGACAAGGACATGCGAGCAGAAATTATTCAAGCATGCTGTGATTTAGAAAATAGTTATCTTGCTAAGCAAGGCGGGGTTCTATATGAAAATGTGGAACATACATTGAAAATGCTCTCCAGTAAGTATAAGCTTTTTATTGTGAGTAATTGCCAGGATGGGTATATTGAAGCTTTTTATAAATATCATGGTTTAGAGAAATATTTTATTGACTATGAAAATCCGGGCAGAACTGGGCTTTCCAAGGGAGAAAATATTAAACTGGTCATGGAGAGAAATCAGTTGGCAAGCCCTGTCTATGTTGGCGATACAGTGGGTGATCAGCAGGCTGCAAGAGAAGCAGGAATTCCATTCATCTTTGCTGCATATGGCTTTGGCGAAGTGACGGATTATGAATATAGTATTGATCAATTTGACGTGCTTGCAGATACAATCAAAGAGATTGAAAGAAAGTCAGTTTCGCAGTGTGAAAGCTGAATGTTTTAAAAAGGTATGATTTCCAATTATTTATGGAAATCATATCTTTTTTATATATAAGCTGAGTATATAAGATTAAACAAGTAAAATAATTATTATAGCTTTCGCGATTCATAATCTTGGAAGGGGGATAACATGAGAGAGAAACTGTTGAAGTATATGACTGAATTCACCAAGCTTACTGAAGAGGAGCAACAGGAAATTACAGAAGCTATTTTAATTGAGGAATACAAAAAAGGGACCTATCTCATTAGGCAGGGTGACGCTCCAACTACTAAATGTTATTTTGTATTGCAGGGTTGTGTTAGACAATATACGATTAATGAATCTGGAAAGGAAGTTACTGCAAACTTCTATACAGAAGAACAAGCAATCCTTATTTTTGCATTTCAAGACTCCAGCCAAACATCTAAATATTCATTAACCTGTCTTGAGGATACTGTAATGGTTGTCGGTGACTTTGAAACGGAACAGGAGATGTATAGCCAGTATTCCGAACTGGAAATAATGACTCGGAAAATGACGGAAATCTATCTTGGCGAAACACAAAATGAATTCGCTGCATTCATTAGCTCGACACCTGAAGAACGATACAAATCCATTATAAGTAAACGACCAGATTTAATTACCCGTGTGCCCCAACATCAACTAGCAAGCTATCTTGGTGTTACTCCGGAGTCATTAAGCAGAATTAAAAAGCGTATGAATAAAGATATATGAAAATAGTTGGCCAATCTTAACTTAAGTCAATGACGTTTCAACTTTCCCAGATTACAATGGAGCTAAGATTGGAAGCTGAATATATGGAGGGATACGTTTGAAAGCAATTATTTCAAGTGAATACGGAGGGCCAGATACACTGCAATTTAATGAGATAGAAAAACCAAAACCACTGGATCACCAAGTATTAGTTAAAATTCACGCAGCATCGATTAATTATGGGAATATGCTTCTATTACAAGGGAACCCATTAATTGCTCGACTAGTTTTTGGTGTGCGAAAACCTAAATATCCAATACCGGGTGGGGATATGGCTGGAACAGTGGAAGCTGTTGGAGAAAATATTACCCAATTTCAACCTGGTGACGAGGTATTTGGTGACCTATCTGGCTCTGGATGGGGTGCTTTTGCCGAGTATGCAGCTGTTCCGGAAGAAGCAATTGTCCGAAAACCTCATAATCTATCATTTGAGGAGGCAGCTGCAGTACCTATGGCGGCAGTTACAGCATTACAGGCCATCAGGAATAAAGGCAAGCTTGAGCCAGGACAGAAGGTTTTAGTTCATGGTGGCTCAGGTGGAGTGGGACTGTTTGCGGTTCAAATCGCTAAAGCACTTGGCGCTGAAGTAACTGCAGTTGTCAGTACAAGGAATGTAGACCTCGTTCAATCAATTGGTGCTGACCATATAATTGATTATACGAAAGCAGATTTTGCAGAGCGGGACCAGAACTATGACCTAATATTAGGTGTAAATGGGTCAAGATCTATTTCAACTTATAAGCGAAAATTAAACAATGGTGGAATCTATGTAAACGTTGGTGGTGGAGATTCCCAATTGCTTCAAACGATACTGCTGGGACCACTCCTTTTCCTTGGTCGAAGTAAAAAAATGAGCCTCTTTTTGCAAAGAGCGAATCAAAAAGATCTTGAGTTTTTACGAGAGCTAATTGAAGAGGGAAAAGTAAAAGCCATTATCGATAAAACCTTTAAACTAAGCGAAGCGCCAGAGGCATATCGCTATTTTGAAGAAGAACACTTGCAAGGAAAGGTAGTATTGCTTGTTTAGATGCATAGCCTGTGCATATGTGATGCCTGTCACTTCCTGAAATTTGTAGAAACATGGTGGCTTTGAGTGGTGAATGGAGCGCCTATGAATCCATTTCTAGAGTGTTCACATTACTTATTAAATTAATCTGAATAATAGTCTTGTCATTCTGTCTAATTCTTATATTATTAGATGTTTTCGTCTAATTTTATATTGATTAGACATTTTTGTCTTATTTTATGCTATAATCCTCAATAAAGTATTAATAAAAAGGGGATTTAAATGGAGAATCCAATATCGATTTTTATTATGGATGTAACCGGCAGTTCAACAGACGGAAAGGTTGGGCAGGAATTAGAATCATATCTAAAAGAAATTGTGTATATGGTGAGAAGCTGGTCGGAAGAAGTGGTAAATATTAAGATTTCTCATCGCCAGGGAGATGAACTAATTCTTATAAGTGAGAATTATTCAACAGCATATACGATTGCATTTTATTTGAGCAGAATTTGGAAATTTAGCGAGCATAAACCATATTTTGGCCTAACCTTTGGGAATATAAACAAACGAGTGAAGGATATTGAGATTGAAACGTGGATCCATCCTTTAGTGAAGCAAGCTAGAACTGCAAACAACGAATTAAAACATTTAAAAGAAGACCGTAAGCAATTTAAATTTAAACTAGACATCTCGAACCAAAATAAGCACTTACCAAGCCCGAGCTCTCCCGAGGTAAATCATTATCTATCAACGGTCGAATCCCTAATCAACACATTGCTAGAAAACCAGCATATTCTTTTCACGAAACAAACAGAATTACAGGAATTAATTGCAGATTTATACCTTATCTTTATGCAGCAAAAGAAAATTGCGGTATTCTTGAATAAAACAGGTGCAACAATATCCAGTCATATTAATCGAGGATACGGAAAAGAAATAATCAAGAACTTTAATCGAATAAATGAGGCACTAAATTCAATCCAAATGTCTATCTTTCAATCAACACTACAACAAAATCAAACCAAGTATCAGAAACAGCTTGAAGAAAACATTCGAGTTTACGTAAATAATCATATCGATTCACTATTCTCAAACAGGAAATTCTAAGAGAGTATTTCAGAAGGGAAGATCATTATGGCTTTGCTAAGCTTAATACTTGCACACTTCATCGCAGATTTTTACCTGCAAAAAGATCGTATGGCAAATAATAAAGAAAAATACTTACGCTTGCACATGATGCATCACGCAATCTTTCTTCTGATTGCATTACTTTTCATTTGGGGAAGAAACAATCAATATCATGGATTCTTCGTGCATGTGCTTTTTCCACTCATCCTCATTTTAATTACCCATTACCTCATAGATTTAATGAAAATAAAAATGGAGAAGTCACAGCGAGTTAAAGAATTACTGGGAAGCTATTACGATCTGAAATTATTTGTGTCTGATCAAATCCTTCATCTTATTGTGTTGATGATTATTGGTCATTTGTTTTTCAGTCTATCATTCCGTTTGGTATTTGAAAATATCATTGCCTCATTCCAGTCGAGCGTTGCTTTAAGCCCCACAGATAAAGTATTGTTTTTAGCGATTATTATTATTGCTGTTACTTCAATTAGCGGGCATATTATTGCCAAAACACTGGGGAATCCTTCTATTAATATTACTACTTTTGAAGGGAAGCTCACGTTTAAATCCGAATCGCTAGATGATAGGTCGGGCAAGCTACGAGAATTAAACAGGGGTGTAAGCGAGGAATATCATTATTTGCTTTTAAATAATCGATATAATCGTGGAAGGACAATCGGCTATATTGAAAGATTACTAGTATTAATCTTAACCTATTATGCCGCATACCCTGCAATTGCATTTATCATTACAGCCAAATCAATTGCTAGATTTAAACAGATGGAAGACCGAGATTTTGCTGAATATTTTCTGTTAGGGACATTGTTATCGATGCTGTTTGGAATTGTGCTAGGGTTGGTTGTGAGGATGGTGTTGAGTGGTTAAATGGAGCGCTCCAGCTAGGACGTGGAGCAAATAAGTGTTATAGCGCTTAAGATATAATCGGAGCAAACAATCCCTAAACTAGTAATTCAAAAAAGATTCCCTAATAATGCAGAATGAGAGGAAGTCTTATAGTTTCCTGTTTTTCACAAACTTCCTCACATATTGCTAGCAATCTATTGGCTTGAATGAAAGATATGTATGTCCTTCTCTTCATATTTCTTCACTATGGCAGGTGAAATCATTGGGTCGGTAATAATGCCGTTCACCAAATGGACATCGCCAACTCGCAGCATCGCTGTTGATTCGAATTTAGTGTGATCTGCAACGACAAATTTATTGATTGCATTGTTATACATCGCCATTTTTACTTCTGATTCGCCGTAGCCATAATCCATCAATCCTTTCTCTAATGAAATGCCACTTACGCTCATGAAGAACGTATCAATATGAAATTGGTTGATATAGGATATACAAGACGCACCTAATACACAAAGTTCAGAATTTCTTAACTTCCCGCTCGGTAGGTAAACATCGATATTGGAATTTTTCCCTAATATTGTCGCAATGACTAGTGAGTTCGTCAGTACGGATAATTGAGAGAATTGACGTGCTAATTGTATCGCGATTTCCGTATTCGTTGTACTAACATCCATCGCAATAAAATCCCCTTCTTTGACAAAGTGACATGCTTCTTCTGCGATTAATTCTTTCTCATTTTTATTTATCGATTCCCTTATTTCAAAATTCGTTTCAGTTATATTTGCTTGTTTTAACATGGCCCCGCCATGTACCCTTTTGATTTCCCCAGATTCTTCCAGAACCTCGAGATCCCTTCGAACGGTCTCAGGGGTTACACTAAGCTGATCACTCAAAAAGCCAACTTTGGCTGTTTGATGTTTTTTTAGATAATCCGTAATAAATGTTAATCGGTCATTCTTTAGCATAATATCCTCCCTAACCTAGATTCTATTATTCATTATAAGAATATAAATTAGATAAATCCATTGAAGTATTTTAATAAAAAATTAACAAATTTCTTCATTTAAATTTACATTTGTTGTTTATAATCGAATTATAAAAGAAAAACAAATAAAAATAAAGAAAAACAAAGATAGAGTTATTTAGGAGAAGAGGGAAGGTATTGTCGAAAATAAAAATGCTGCAATTATCAAAGCAATATGATAAGCAGAAGGATAATGTGATCCATGATTTTAACCTTGAAATTAAGGATAAAGAATTTATCGTATTTGTCGGTCCATCTGGGTGTGGCAAATCAACAACATTACGAATGATTGCGGGTCTAGAGTCTATTTCTGGCGGAGAGTTGTGGATGGATGGGGAACTAGTGAATGATATTCCACCTAAAGATCGTGATATGGCAATGGTATTTCAAAACTATGCTTTATTCCCACATCTAACAGTCTTTGATAATATCGCTTTTGGTTTGAAAATTCGTAAAGTCAAACGAGATATTATCAAGGAAAAAGTAGAAAAAACAGCTGAGATTTTAGAATTAACGTCTTACTTAAAAAGAAAGCCAAAAGAATTATCTGGTGGTCAAAGGCAGCGTGTTGCACTGGGAAGAGCAATCGTTCGTGATGCAAATCTCTTTCTTATGGATGAACCATTATCAAATTTAGATGCAAAGCTGCGTGTGCAAATGCGAGAAGAAATTATTAACTTACATAAAAGGCTCGGAACGACAACAATTTACGTTACACATGACCAAACAGAAGCAATGACGATGGCATCAAGAATTGTTGTGCTAAAAGATGGACATGTTCAGCAAATCGGAACACCAAAGGAAATTTACAATCATCCAGAAAATATGTTTGTTGCTAGTTTTATAGGTGCTCCTGCCATGAATTTTTTCAAAGGAAAGATAACAACCGACCAGCTTACATTTTCAAATGGTGACAGGTTAGGTGCATTGCCTGCTGTAATTGACAAGCAAGGGGAAGCGGTCATCGGTATTCGACCAGAGGATATTGTTCTGTCCAACAAAGAAACTGGGATACCGTTGCAAGTTGACTTCATCGAAATGCTAGGTTCCGATCTCTATGTTTATGGGAAGCTGCATGGAGACTCTCTGGTCGTTCGCTTGCGACCAGATTATGAGATTGAAACAGGAGAAACAATTTATATTGAATTTGCCCAGCATAAATTTCATTTATTCGACCCTGTAACAGAGCAATCTTTGCTTCATCGTGAGGAGTTGAAAAAGTGAATCGATTCGGTAATGTAGGGAAACTATTATTTTTTGTCGGCATTCCTATGATCCCCTTAGTCGTTTTTTGGTTTGTTCCGATGGCAGTATCCGTTTGGCTAAGCTTTACAAACTGGGATTATATTAGCCCAACCTTTGATTATGTTGGAATAGAAAATTATACGAATGCACTCACAAGTGCCGATTTTTACAGCGCACTTAAAAACACAATCTTTTTCGGATTTTGGACAATTCTGCCGACGATATTCTTTGGACTTCTTTTAGCATTATTATTACGAAAAGGATTAAAGGGACTGACGGGATTTAAAGCATTCTTATTTGCTCCGTGGATTACACCAATGGTTGCTATGTCAATCGTTTGGTCGTGGATTTATGAACCAGATGTCGGACTGCTCAATCAAGTATTAGGGTGGTTTAATCTACCACAGCCATCATGGCTAACGGATTCAGAGATGGCGATGTGGGCGATTATTATTGTGACTGTCTGGAAAAATGCAGGGTGGGCAATGTTATTTTACGCCGATGCCCTTTCTAAAATTCCAGATGAATTATATGAGGTAGGTAATATTGAAGGCGCCGGTTGGCTGCAGCGAATGACAACAATTGTGATACCACTTGTTTCTCCGACTACCTTATTTTTAGTCATCATTTCTGCGATTGATTCGATTCAAGCATATGACCAAATTCAAGTCATGACGCAAGGTGGGCCTGCTGGCAGTACGAGAACCTTATTGTATCTATATTATCAGATGGCATTTGAGCAATTTAACATGGGGCAAGCAACCGCATTAGCAACACTCATTGTTATCTTAACTGGTGCTCTGGCATTAATTATGTTCTACGGATCGAAACGCTGGGTCCATTATTAGGGAGTTGAACAAGAAATGGAAATGGTATCGAAGTCAAGGAAGATGGTTCACTATATACTGCTAACGATTTTCAGTATTATAATGGTTTTTCCTTTAGTCTGGATGTTTCTCAGTGCATTGAAAACACCGGAAGAAATATTTGCTGTACCCCTGGACTGGCTTCCGAGTAATCCACAATGGGGGAACTTTGCAGGTGCACTAGAACTCGCACCATTTGGATTATATATATTCAATAGTACGTTTACAGCAATTGTTATCGTCTTTTTTCAAATCATTCTTTCCAGCATGATTGCTTATGCATTAACACAAATGACCTTTAAAGGTAAAAGTATATTATTTAATTCGATTCTGATTACGTATATGCTGCCAGCAGCGGCAACGTATGTACCTAGCTATGTAATTGTTGCAAAGCTAGGCCTGCTTGATACATTGACAGGGATTATCATTTCTAATATTGCGAGTGTGTTCACCATCTTCCTGATGAGACAAGCATTTATGCAGGTACCTAAGGAAATGATAGAAGCAGCTCGTTCTGAAGGGGCGAATGATTTCGCCATTCTAAGAAAAGTGATGATGCCAATGTGTAAATCCTCTATTTTTACTGTAGGCTTAATTAGCTTTGTGCAAATGTATAATAATTACCTCTGGCCTTCACTGATTGTCAATAGCCAGGAAAATTACTTAATTACTGTTGGTCTAAATCGATTTTTTACAACCTCAGGTACTTTCGCCGATCAATGGCCTTTAATTATGGCAGCTAGTGTTTTAGCTGTATTGCCACTGTTAATTTTATTTATACTCTTACAAAAGTGGTTCATTAAAGGAATCAGTGATAGTGGTGTTAAAGGATAAAAAAACAATAAAAGGAGAATGGAAATGAAGAAAAATTGGTATGTATTACTTGTTTTAGCTATTGCAATGTTACTTATGGCCGCTTGTGGTAGTAATGATGAAGGGTCGGAAGATGATTCTGCTGATGCTTCAGCTGCATCAGGTCCTGTTGAAATTGAATTTTGGTATGGCTTAGGAAGTGAAGCTGATAAGAAAATGCAAGAAATCGTGCAAAACTTTAATAATTCTCAAGAAGATGTTGTTGTAACGCCAGTTCCGCAAGCAGATTATTCAGAAACATATCAAAAACTGCAAGCATCGATTGCATCCGGCTCAGCGCCAGGGGTTTTCATTACGGGTCTTGGAACACTTAATGATTTAGTAAGTAAAGAAGCAATCGCACCATTAGATGAATTTACTGCAGAAGATGAGATTTACGATGAAGCAGATTTCTTAGAAGTATTTATTGAACCAGCAAAAATGAATGATTCATTATACGCATTACCAGCATATGGAACAACACAAGTAATGTACTATCGCAAGGATATTTTAGAAGAAGCAGGCATTGATCCAGAAGAAGCTTACGCAACTTGGGAAAATGTAGCCACAACTTCTAAAGAATTACAGGAAAAAGGTCTTGTGCAATATGGTCACCTGCCAATGTGGGGCGCTGACAACTTAATTGATATCGCAACAAGCAATGGCGGCAGTGTTTTAAGTGAAGATGGCAAAGAAGTGTTAATCGATAGTCCAGAATGGATTGAAGCATGGGAGTTTGTTCGCAAGCAAATTCATGAAGAAGAATCAATGAAGGTAAACTCTGGTGGACAAGGCTGGGAATACTGGTATAAAACAATTGACGAAGTAATGAATGGAACTGCACTTGGTTACACTGGTTCATCTGGTGATAAAGGTGATCTAGACTTCTCTATTATTGACTCTGCACCACAACCTGGTTTAAATGGCAATGAAGGAAGACCAAACGTAGATGCACTATACATGGCAATTCCAGAAATAATCAGTGACGAAGAAAAAGCTGCTGGATATGCATTTATGAGCTATTTCTCAAGTGCTGAAACAAGTGCGGAGTGGTCACAAGCAATTGGTTATATTCCTGTAAGAAATTCAGCGATGGAAGTGCCAGAATACGCACAATTCATTGAAGAAAATCCATATGCTGCTGTTCCATACGAACAAGCACAAACAGGTATTCCATACTTTGTTGATCCAACCGGTGGAAAAATTCGTGATGCAATCTCCATTGCAGCTGATAAAGTAGAACTGCAAAATGTTCCTGCAGAAGAAGCATTGAAAGAAGCAAAGGAAACAGCACAAGCAGCTTTAGATGAAATGTAAAAGAGATTTTAGGATGTGGATATGTTGTTCAAAGGGGAAAACAAGACAATGATTGAATTAAAGATCAACCAAGATATAACGAGCAATAAATTAAACCAAGCATTTACCTTTAATGTACCAGATAATGTCTCTTCCGTTTCGTTTCAAATCGAAACGGAACAGGCACTATGGTTAACGTATATGGTATACGATGAGAAAAAGGAATTAAGAGCTCAATATGTTCGGGGGATGACGCCACAACCTGTCACAGTCCATAATGAACGTGAAAATACATCGGCCAATACCATTTCTGGACCTGTTAAAGCAGGGGAGTGGACAATTGATTTTGCCGTAATCACCAAAGACGATGTAACGGCATTAACCGATTGGGCCACTTGTACCATATTATTTGATGCTGAACTGGAAACTGCTGTTTTGGGCGATTTATACTCGTGGCATGATGGCGAGACAGCAACATTTCAACTTAACGCCTATGATAAGGAATTAATATTTAACGCTGAAAAAGCATGGTATAAGGGAGATTTCCATACACATACAATTTATACAGACGGCAAGATGACGAGGAAAGAGAATATGCAAAGTGCAGCAAACCAAAAGCTCGATTTCTTTGTAGCAACAGACCATAATATCGTTCCTACCTCTTGGTTTGACAGGACGGATATTCTAGTCATTCCTGGCGTAGAAGTAACGGCTCCTTTGGGACATTTTAATATTATTTCAACATTGACCTCGCCTTTCACAAAGCAACGATTAGCGGATATGGAGACAGAGGAAGGCATGAACAAGATTATCAATCATCATTATGGTGATGATTCGATCATTTCAATCAACCATCCATTTTTAACGGAATGGAAGTGGTTATTGAAGGAAACACCTTTAGATAAGGTAGATACGATGGAAATTTGTAATGATCCGACCTATCCATTTAATAAACAGGCGACCGAATTTGCGTTACTCGCTTGGAATAAATTATTAAATGATGGCTATCAGATTACCGGAATTGGTGGATCAGATTCTCATTTGAAACCCGATGAAACTTATGATGGGAGCGATATTCCTTCATTAATTGGTGACCCAGGCACATTTGTTTATTGCGACCAGCTTACAGCAGCTAATGTTGTAAAAGCGTTGAAAAAAGGAAATGTTACAGTTTCAAGAGGAGAGCGTGTGCAATTCGGGATTGATGATCTTATCTCTGGTAATCAATGTTCCCAAAATAAAGGTGTTGCAACAGCCTCTGTAGAAACCGATGAAGCCATTTATTTTGAATGGGTAATCGACGGAGAAATCGTTGCGAGAGAAGATGGCAATCGTTCTGAATGTGCGTATGATTTTAATAATGACCCAGGCTTTCATTGGGTTAGAGTTGATGTCCGTTTTGCTGATGGAAGCTTTTATGGCTTTTCCAATCCAATCTATTTTGGCGAAAAACAGCCAACAATGAAAAAATGGGGCGAACTGCTTGAACTGGTAGAGGATCAAATAAATGATTAAAGGCATCTTATTTGATAAGGATGGAACCTTAATTGAATTTAATTCATTATGGGTCGAGTCCACATATGAAATGATTCATACATTAGTTAAAGAATATGCAAACACAGATTATGCACAGAAATGTGAAGAGATTGCCAATTTGATTGGACTTGAAGGACATCAGGTGAGAGAAGACAGCATCCTCGCTTCCGGTACATCAGAACAAATGTCAGCGACTATTGCAACAGTTCTTCACGCAGATCAGCAGCAAGTACATCAAAAAATTAACACATTTTTATACGAAGAAACGGTGAGAAATAGCAATAATATCAAAGCTATTGGCGATATACGCAAGCTCTTTGAAAAGTTAAAACAAGATAACTTTACAATTGGTATCGTTACGGCAGATAACTATGATATTACAGATTATACATTGCGATATTTAGGAATCCGTGAGCATGTAGATTTTATTGGAACAGCCAGTAATTATGAGAGAAAGCCAAACATAGAGGCGATGCAAGCATTTTGTAATGCTTGCCACTTAGAGAAAAATGAAGTAATCCATGTCGGCGATTCCGTAGTGGATATGGAGTTTTCCAGACATGGCAGACTAGGAGTCGGTGTATTATCTGGTGTAGGTACGGAAGATACATTGCGAAAGTATACACCGTATATTATTGAAAATGTTCATGATTTATTTGATCAAAATGATAAATTTATTTTTGAAGGAAAGTAGAATTCCTATGAATATTCTGTAAGATGAACATTTGGAGTTGGATTCGCATCATTCCCTACAATAATACTACAACAACCACCCTGACACTTTGCGTGTTAGGGTGGTTTTAAATTTGGCTGTTCAATTTGATTATTTTACGACTAAAACATAACAGTGTTTCCGCTTACATATGGTATGATTGGCATAGTAATGAATGAATTAGCATTAATTTATACAGGGAGCGTTGTTATACATTGAAAATGTTAAAAAGATTAAGCTACATCATCACCACATTATTTGGCATTCAGCTTTTGTTTCTTTTGGCTAGAAGATTTTTGATCGTTAATGAGCGACCAAAGAAAGCGGATGTAATCATTGTTTTAAGTGGTGGTCCGGGCAGACTCGAAAAGGGTGCAGCATTATTCAAAGAGGGAAATGCAGATCAGCTGATGCTTACTAACTCTAATGATACATGGGCAACCGCCCAAGAGGCTATCGAACTCGGGATACCAGAAGACAAATTAATTTTAGAGGAAAGAGCGATAAGCACGCATACGAATGCAATTTATGCACTGGAAAAAATGAAAGAACAACAATTAACTTCAGCAATCATCATTTCATCCGATTTTCATATGCGTAGGGTAAGGTATATCTTTAGTAAAGTCTATGAAAATACTGGAATCGAATTGACATTTGTCGCTGCACCATACTTGAAAAATGACTTTTTAATGGAAGGCTGGGAGATTCAAACAATTTTCTATGAGTGGGTGAAGACGTTTGGGTATTGGTTAGGGGCGTATGAGGTTGCGGAGAAGGATTAAGGGGATTGCTGAAATGGTTGTCACGGTTAAGTAATGTTGCAGCTATCATGCATGAAAATTATGTTTATACAAATTTTAGGGGAGGAATTATCATGTCTTTACAAACAATTATTAATGATTCAGAGAGATTACTCCTAGGGGAACAGATTTCAGATGTATATAAAAAGGATGCGTATGTTACAGATGTTGTTGATGTGCAGGCAGTAGCATTAGTGAAGACTACAGATGAAGTTAGGAAACTCGTAAACTATGCAATCGAACAGGATTTGAAAATCATTGCCCGAGGTGCTGGAACAGGCGTTGCAGGTGCACAAGTACCAATTCATGGCAATGAGCTGATAATTGATGTCAGTCAAATGAAGCAAATAATTGAGTTGGATGAGGCGACGATGACACTTACCGTTGAACCGGGTGTCCTTCTTTCTGAAATTCAAGAATATGTAGAAAGTCGTGGCTACTTTTATCCGCCTGATCCAGGATCGAAGCATTCGACGATTGGTGGAAATGTCGCGACAAATGCAGGTGGCATGCGTGCGGTGAAGTATGGAACCACACGTGATTATGTACGGGCTATGGAGGTTGTTATGCCTACAGGTGAAACCGTTGAATTAGGAAGTTTAAATATAAAAAGCAGCTCTGGCTATGATTTGAAAAACCTTTTGATTGGTTCAGAGGGTACTTTAGGAATTATCACACAGATCAAGCTGAAGGTATTGCCGCTGCCAAAATATAAACAGTCCGTTCTGCTTGCATTTGATTCTGTAACGAGTGCGACAGACGGTGTATTAACTATTCTATCAAACGGAATTGAACCGACTGCATTAGAGCTTTTTGAGAGAGGAACAATTGCATATAGCGAAAAGTTTACGAAAGAGCTGCTCCCATTACAACTAGGGGATGCTTACGTTCTGATGACATTGGATGACAATGAAATGCAATCGATTACAAGAAGAGTTAAGGTGGTCGAACAACTAGTACAAAATAAAGCAATCGCTGCACTAACTTTAAATAAAGAGCAAGAGAAATCAGCTTGGAAATTACGTGACTACATTCTAGTTGCTCTAATGGAATTTACCGAATTTGAGATGCTCGATGAGGTTGTTCCTATCAATCGTTTTGCTGAAATGATTAGCTATACGAAGGAACTGCAGAGAAAGCATGGGATTAGAGTAATAAACTTTGGCCATGCAGGGGATGGGAATATCCACACCGTTCTAATGAAGGAGGATTTGGAACAGGAAATATGGACAGCTAAGAGGGAAGCGTTATTGGCTGATCTATATGAGAAGGTTGCTAATCTAGGTGGCTTACCATCAGCTGAACATGGAATTGGAATAATTAAGAAATCTTACCTTGAAAAGATGATTAATCCAGTGGAACTAAACTTGATGAGAAAAGTGAAGAACGCAATCGATCCGGATGATCGATTGAATCCGGGGAAATTGATTTAGGGTGCCTGTCCACTCCCCGATTTTTGTCGATTTATGCGGTCTGAAATCAGTTTTTGAGGCGCTTCAAATGGAATTAGGAGTGCCTCATATCCTAAATTTAAGTTGTCATTCGCATAAATCCCTTATTATTTTCAATACATAATCTATAAGTCTTTTTCATTTCCTTCTATTATTATATGGATATTATTTCTATATTCTAGTATTCTTATATTAAAGCAACTAATGGGGAGGAATTATATTTATGCATGCTATGAAGAAGCAGAGTCAGCTAGTTTTACTTGCTGCAATGCTTGCGATTTTTGTCGTTTTACCGATGCATGTAGGTGCAGAAGAGGCGACTGAATTTGACTTTAGTATTGGGGAAGCCAAGGAACAGTTAACAGAAACGAAAGAGGTTCACGTTACAAACCAGGATATGAACGCAGAGCTTTCGATTACAGACAATGGACAAGAACTATACCATAAAGAGCTTTCCATGATCACTGTAACAAGTATTGAGAAGGTGAATGCAGATGGTCAAGAATATGCGATTATTAGCTATCGCCATGATGGTTCAGCGAATGGCCTTTACTTTGAAATAGTAAAGCTAAATGAATCAGCTGTCGAAACAGTGTATACTTCAGAAGTTTACGAACGTGCACGACTGGAAATTGCAGAAAACAAGATTACATTAAAGTATCCGAAGTATGAGGAAGATGATGCGCGAACAGAGCCTTCTGCTATTATCACACAAGAATTCTCAATTACTGATAATCAGGTAGTTGAAGGAAAAGGTAAAGAAGAGCAAGTCGAATTTGCAACGAATGCATTGCAGGCAGAAGGAACGAAAAAGAATCCTTCTTTTTCTGAGATTAATAAAATCTTAACGGAAGAGTCACTAAAAGCGAATGTTTCACCAGAAATAGTGAAGGCGATTGCCCTTCAAGAGAGCGGCTGGGAACAGTACTGGGGATCCGTTCCAAAGTCAATCCAGGCTTGTGATAATTATGATGGAACGAATGTAAAACTTGGCTATGATTGTATTGGCATTGGGATTATGCAAATTTCGGACTATAGGTTTATGAAAGATGGTCCCGAAAAGGATGCATACATAGACAGATTAAAGACGGATATTCGTTTTAATATCCAAGAAGGAATCAAGATTTTAAATGAAAAATGGGGTTTCCATCGTTCCGGTATTATTCCGACAATTAATGATAATGACCCGTTAGTAATTGAAAATTGGTATTTCGCGGTGATGGCATATAATGGAATGCTGCCAAGAAATAACCCATTGGAAAGACCATTCTCTCCATATGGAGCGTATCAGGAAGAGGTATTTGAACTTCTCAATGATTATACCTTAATCGATATTAATCCTTTTCCAACTCATTTATTAGATCCATATACTTTAGAAAATGGGCAGTTACGATTTGAAACGCTCAATTTTAAAGTTACTGGACCACAGCATTATTCAAGCCAATCCCTTGTAAAAGGAGATACGGCATATACAACAGCACAATCGTTGAATATCCGAAATGCACCTAATGGTGATGTCATTGGCAGCTTATCTAAAGGATCTAAAGTGACGATTACTGGCGGTTATGCAGGGAACAATTCAAAGTACAACCAATATGTATGGCTCCCTATTCGTACAAGCAATGGGCAAAATGCATGGGTATCATCTAGCTATTTGAATAAAAATGACTACATTGATGTTCATCGTTTAGAAGGATACTCACGTTACGATACGAGTGTTAGCATTGCAAACCATGGCTGGCATTGGGACCAACCAACTTCTGTTGTAATCGGACGTGGGGATGACCCAATTGATGCGTTAACAGGAAGTGTGTTAGCCTCTGGACTTGACTCACCATTGATTTTGACGAAAACGAAGGAATTGCCAGCTTCAGTAGAAAGAGAACTTAATCGACTAAACCCTACTGGTATTGTTTATATTTTAGGTGGGGAGAATGTTATTTCAGAAGATGTGGAAAATAAACTTAAACAAAAATTTGGTAATAATCGAGTAATCCGTATTGCTGGATATAGTAGATTTGAAACAGCATCTAAGGTTGCTAAAGAAGTAGATGAGCATAGCAATGTGAGTGAAGTTATCGTCACGACTGGAGATTCGAATTCCTCGGATCCATTAGCAATCGCGCCATATGCAGGTGAAAATAATATTCCAATCCTTCTTACAGGAAGGAGCAGGGGAGAAAGCTTGAACAAAGAAGTACGCACCTTTATTCAAGATAATAATATTAAAAAGGTCACGATAATTGGTGGAGAATTAGCAGTATCGAAAAGCGCAGAAGCAGAGCTACAGCGTTTAGTAGGTTCAGCAAATGTGAAGCGAGTATTCGGTAAGTCAAGATTTGATACGAATATCGCGATTATCAATACTTTCTATGATAGTAAAGCGATTGATAAACTCTTAGTCTCACAAGGAATGGAAACAGCAGATGCTCTTTCCGCATCTCCATTTGCAGCGAAATTAGAAGCACCAATCGTTCTAACACAAGCTAATAAACTTCCTGCAGAAACAAAAGCATGGCTGAATGGACGCATCTCTACAAGGCCAAATCTATATTTCCTTGGTGGAAACGTAGCAATTAATGAAAATGTAAGAAATGAAATCGTGAAATTAATAAGATAAATTTATCGCAGTGTAACTGGCTGTAAGACTCCCACTTGAAGAATCGAGTAAACACGAAACTTCTAAGTGGGAGATCAACAGCCAATAACGGCCCGATTGGTTCAACTAATATTCAGTGGGGGTTGAAAAGAACCCCCACTGAATAAAGTTTCACTTTATATCGGGGAGTGCAGGGTGAAAGAGTGCCTGGCACTCCCCGATTCTTTTTAAGTAAAATAAATATAACAGTGTAACTAAGGCTGTCACCGAAAGTCAGAGCTAAACCTTAATTATCTAATATGAGATTGGATGTTGTGGAGCACTCCCAATCCATATACAATCAACCCATCTCCAACACAGTCTATTTACGATAGGGCTGGTATTCTACTTCAACCTTATCTTTTTCTTGATATGGAGCGAGCATGAATGCTGCTTTGAAATCTGTGTTACCACGATTAATTAAATAGTGGACCTTCTTTGGTTCAACGTGGATGAAGTCGCCTTTTTTACAGTGGAAAGCTTCTTGATCAATATGGATTTCGAGTTCCCCTTCTAATATATAAAAATTTTCTTCCATTATATTGTGATAATGCGCAGTAAAATCCTGCCCAGGCTTCAATACGACAATTCCAAAGTTCATTCTAGGTCCCCGCATGAGATACTTTGGCCCACTATCACCAAAACGATATTCTCTCTCATTTTCATTTACTATTCCCATTGTCAACACTCCTTCAAATTATTTTAATCCTGGTGCAATCCACATATGCTCTGTGAGCCCCTTATCAGCCAATTCTAGTTGGTTTTTATAGATTTCTTCCCATTTCTTATATAACGCTATATAAACTAAATGGTTTTCCTTGATAGGGGAATATGTTTTCTCGAATTTCACAACTTTAGAAATAGCATCATCAAAGCTATCAAAAATATTTGCGCCAACACCTGCACAGATAGCTGCGCCAAGGGCTGTTGATTCTCTGACAACGGGAACCTTAATTGGTGTATTTAGTACATCTGAAATAATTTGGCACCATAGTTCACTTTTCGATGCTCCGCCAGCGAATATAATTTCCTTCGGCGACGTATCCGTAATTTCATTTATTAAGTCAATATTTCCTTTTGTTACAAAGGCAGCATTTTCCATAATGGATCGGTAAAATGTTGCCTTATTAAATCGTTCCGAATCAAGCTTGTAATTTATGAAACTAGGTGCAGCATGCTTCCAGGAAATGTAATTCATTTTATCGGAGAAGGTACTTAACATTCCATTACTGCCAACTGATACATTTCGTGCACGTTTTTCCATTTGTGAATAAATACTTTCCCCAGTTTGCTCTTCCAGATATTTCTCTAACTCACAAAAACTATCACGAAACCACCGCATCACTAATCCGGGATAAAAAGCAATTGCTTCGTACTGCCACGTATTTGGAACAGCATGACAGTTAATTCGTACCCTGCATTTGTCATCAATCTGCATGTTTTTGGTTGTGTATTCATATTGCCAGAAGCTTCCACCTAGAATAGCCGCGCTCCCTTCGCCAATTACTCCCATGCCAATACATCCAAGCTGAGCATCGCCACCACCTGCGACGACAACTGTTTCAGTGCTGAGTCCTGTCAATACCGCCATTTTTTCGGTTACATTACCAATGATCGTGCCACTCTCATAACTAACTGGGAAAATATCATTTCGAATTCCAGCTTGGTCGGCAATGGATGAGTCCCATGATCTTTGCTTTAAATCAAAGAGTCCAGTTGTGCAGCCGTTCGAAGGTTCAACGGAAATGACATCTGTTAGTCGATACGTTATCCAATCATTTAGCATCGTTACATTTTTTATCTGTTTATATGTTTCAGGCAGATTATTTTTTACCCAGAGTATTCTTGGAATTGCACCTAACGAAAATGTTTGTCCGGATTTTCGGTATATATCAGCTTCAATCGTTTCGCTTATTTGATAAAGATTCGTAACTTCATCATTCGATCGCGAGTCGACATTAGCACATGCCCATAGCTCCTTGCCAAATTGATCGTATAAAACAATTGCCTCCCGCATGCTTGTTGTTGATATTGCGGCAATCTGCTTAGAATCTACATTGCTTTTACTAATCGTTTCTTTAATTAAATCTGTAATAATTACAATGTTTCTCGAAACGTCAAAATCCATGGAACCGGGGTATCCTTTATCTTCTTTATGTGTCCATTCTGATTGAGACACATGAATTTCATTGCCAAGTGTGTCGAATAAGATTACCCTTACACTCCCAGTCCCTGCATCAATCGCCATTAGATAGGTTTCGATAATTATCTTCCTTTCTATCAATTTTGTATTGAATCAGAAAATAAATAGATTTAAATAATCGCTTCTGCGACGGATTCATCTGTAATTAGTACATCAATATATCCACCATTTAGTGCCCCGATAATTGCGTCTTTTTTATCAAGTCCTCCTGCAACAGCTACGACATGCTGAAGTGATTTCAATAACTGAATATCTGTACTGATCAGATGCTTATGTACAGGAATGTCTAGAACTTTGCCATTGATGTCATAAAATTGGCTTAATAAATCGCCAACTGCTCCTTTTGCTTTTAAAATCTCAAGGTCATTTAAGCTAAGCTCGTCTTCCTTTACAATCGTTGCCTGTTCATTCAACGCGCCAATCCCAATTACTGTAATATTTGAAAATGGAATCATCTTTAGTATCTTGTTAATTGACCTCTCCTTCAGCATCTGTTCTGCGAGTTTTACGGAGGATACGATTAATGGCGACGGAATAATATAGTGCTTATAATTTGGATTTGTGTAGTAGTCTGACCTTGTATCAATTGCTGTAGGCATGTAAAATTTTACACCGCCGGACAAGGAGACGAAGGTAACCTTATATTTTGTTGAAATATTTAAGTATCCTAATGTCTTTGAAACTGCTTGCCCATATCCAATATTAATCATCATGTCACTTGTGATTCGGTCTTCAATGTATTGTGCTGCTGCTACTGTAAGACTTTCTATTGATTTCTGATTCGATGCTGGAACAATATAAATATCCTGTAATCCGTATTTCTTTTTAATTTCATTTTGCAGATCCATATTCGTGATTTTTTCTAAGTTGATTTTGAATTGAATGATATTTGATGATTTTGCCTTTTCCAGGTATTTAATGACCTTCATCCTTGATAAATTTAGTGCTGCAGCTATTTCATTTTGCGTCATTCCCTCGTTGTAATATTTCCAGGCAATCCTTACGATCAGATCTCTCTCATAGGACAAGCTCATCCCTCACTTGTTGAAACAAAATTTAGTACAAAAAACATTTGTTAGCCCTATTGGTAAATAAGATCCAGGGAAATTGAACGAAGTAAAATAAGTTGTGAAAGTAAACTTTGAAATTAATAATATGCTTGCAAATCCCTGTTTATTAACAATTACTGGATATAAATATTTTTATAAATAGAAAGTCAGGAATCTTATCTTCAAAAAAATAGGAGATTAAAAAATAATAAAATGATGAATCATTAATAAAATGTGTGCACGCATAATATAATTTACAAGATAAGCAAACGCTTACAATAATAAAATTGTTATATAGAAAAAGAAGGATGTTTTCTAAAAGATAGTAACTAACTCAAGTGATTATTGATATTCGTAAGTCGATATAAAGTACGAACTAGTGACAATTTTGATTTCAGATCTAGACAGTAGTTGCTGTTCACAAGAGGGGTTTCTATTCTCATACCATCAATCAACGTCGATTCTCAGTTACTCTTTTATATGTGATTTTTTACAACCTCAGCGGAAGAAATACACGAAGACTCCTGCGGGAAGTAGAGCCTTGGTGAGACTTCGAAGTGCAACAGCACAAGAAGGCTCACCAGCTCCCCGCGGAAAGCGTAGTGTATTTCTGGAGCGACAGCCAAGGAGGCAAATATCATCCTAAGTTAATATAAATAGCAACATAGCAAAATGAACAAAAATAATAAAAACTATGGAGGTGTAAAAATTGAACGCTAATCCATTAGTGGAATTAAAAAATATTCAAAAGTCATTTCATCAAAACCAAGTATTAAAAGGAGTTTCTTTGGCAATTCACAAATCAGAAGTAATTTCAATTATTGGTGGAAACGGTGCAGGAAAAAGTACATTGATGAAAATATTGACTGGAGTTTATAAAGCAGATTCAGGTGAACTCGAGATTAACGGTGAAAATATCATTCACTTCAATCCGTTAATTGCCCATCAGAAAGGAATCTATTTAGTACCGCAAGAACCGCTATTGTTTCCGAACATGACCGTTGAACAAAACCTGACGATAGGCTTCGACAAAACAAAAGCAGAGGTGAGAACGACAACGAAGAAGTTGCTGGAACAATTAGGCTGGGACCTGGATTTACATCGATATGCCAATTCGTTAACAATCGCTGAGCAACAGCAGTTAGAAATAATTAAAGGTCTGCTAAGGAATGCAAAAGTTTTAATACTTGATGAACCTACATCTGCACTAACATTTTCGGAAACTAAGTCTTTATTTGCAGTAATTGAAAAGCTAAAGACTGCAGGTGTGGGGATCTTTTATATAACCCATCGACTGGATGAGGTATTTCAGATTTCAACTCATGCCGTTATTTTAAGAGATGGCAACATTACGCTTAAAGGAAAAATTGATCAGTTTACGAAAGAAATGTTAATTGAAGGGCTAATTCCGGATGGCAATATAAAAAATGACACGCATGAGTTTGAAAAGAAAAAATCGGATTATAGTAATGTTGCACCAATTCTTAAGGTAGAAAATATTTGTGGCGATGGATTTAATCAAATCAGCTTCGATGTTTACAAAGGGGAGGTGGTTGGTCTTGCCGGTCTTGTTGGGGCAGGAAGAACGGAAATAGCCGAATCTATCTATGGTATTACGGAAGTGAAGCGTGGAAAAATTTATCTGGATGGAAAAGATATTACGAAATTACCAATAGATGAAACAGTTGCAAGTGGCGTGGCATATATACCAGAGGACCGATTCTTACATGGAATTTTTACCATTAGTTCCGTTCGAAACAATATAACGGCACAGATTATCAAAAAACAAGGTTTTTTTACAAATAAGAAAATGGAAGAGAAAATTACAAATGAATATATTGACAGGTTAAATATTAAGCTTTCCAGCAGTGATGAGGAAATAAAATCATTATCAGGGGGAAATCAGCAAAAAGCCGTAATAGCCAGGATTCTATCGACAAAACCAAAATTAATCATTATGGATGAACCAACAAGGGGAATAGATGCAGCAGCAAGGCGTGATATTTACGCCATTATTACAGAATTGAAGGAACAAGGATATGCAATTTTACTGATTTCGTCTGATTTAGAGGAGATTGAAAGAATTAGTGATCGTATTTATGCCATTCATCGGGGGACTTGTGATGTTTGTCTGGAAATTGAGGAAATCAATGTAACGAATGTAATGAAAGCTGCCTTTGGAACATATGAAAGAAGTGAACCTTATGTCAAAAGTTGAAACAATGCTAAAGCAGAGAGAGTTTAGGACATTTCTCTTTTTAATCCTATTGTTTGTTATTGTAGGGATCGTTAATACGGACTTTCTATCATTAGGAAATATCCATAATGTGTTAAAAAGCAGTTTACTATATATCGTGCTTGCAATTGGGATGACGTTCGTTTTGTTGACTGGGAATATTGATATTTCCGTTGGTGGTGTACTGGGACTCAGTGCAGCAGTTAGCGGAATTATCCTCAGAGATGGTGGCAGTATCATTCTAGCAGTATTTATTGCTATTCTAATCGGAATAATCATTGGTTTGATAAATGGTCTAGGGGTTACTAAATTAAAAATCTCTTCCTTTATTATGACCTTGGGGATGCTTGGAATCCTAAGAGTAATCCAGGTAATTTATACGGATGGGAAATGGATAGAGAACTTACCAATTGCATTTAAGCAGCTTTCTCAGATAAATATCCTTGGAATAAATGCCTTAGCGATTATCGTAATTGTTGCGGTTATTCTCATTCAATTGTTTTTATCCAATGGTAATAAAGGGAGATATTTTGCAGCAATAGGTGACAATGAGGACGGTGCAATACTCTTAGGAATTCCAGTAAAAAGATATAAAACCTATTCTTTTATCATTTCTAGTGTCTGTGCATCCATTGCTGGACTAATATTTGCTAGTCAAATTGGTTTTATTTCAACAACTGCTGGATTAGGTATAGAAATGACAGTTATTGCAGCGACAGTTCTTGGTGGTGTTTCGTTAGTTGGCGGTTTGGGATCTATTGTTGGTGCAAGTATTGGTGCAATTATTATGACCTCGATTATTTCTGCGCTTGTTTTTATGAAGGTTCCTGCATTTTGGAATGATGCGATATCAGGCTCACTATTAATTATCATTGTTGTAACGGATGCATTATTAGCAAGAAAGTCTAGTAATCAAGCGAAGAAAGAAAGATTAAATGCTAGAGTCATTCAGAAGGAGGTGTGAGTTCTAGATGTTAGCAAAAATACCGAAATGGAATCTGATGTTAGGGATTATATTAATCGCAGAAATCATCATTTTTGGATTAATTAACCCGAGATTCTTAAATATCACGATCTTATTAAATAGCTTTAACGATTTTATCGGCATCGCAATTATCGCTTTCTTTGTTACTTTTGTGGTGATTACAGGTGGGATTGATATCTCAGGGGGATCAATTATTGGGTTAACCTCTGTTGTAATAGGAATTTTATCACAGGTTATCGGGATAAATATTTGGGTATCAATCATCCTTGCAATATTAGTTGGAGGATTATGTGGTTTATTAAATGGAATACTTATTGCTTATGGACGTGTTCAGGCTATGGTGATCACGCTTGGTGGAATGCTGTTATATAGTGGGGTTGCGATTGTGTTAGTTGGTTTCTCTGGTGTAAGCACGTATGAGGGGATATCTGGTTTCCCGCAAGCCTTTACTAATCTAGCATATGGAAAATTACTTGGAATCCCACATTCTGTTTTATTATTTTTTATCATGTTTGCTATTGCGTTCGTTCTATTGTATTGGACGAGGTACGGAAGATATATTTATTTAACAGGAATTAATCAGCATGCTGCAGAGTATGCGGGTATTCATACGAGGAAAATTATCGCGAGCACGTATGTATTATCTGGTTTAAGTGCCGGTGTTGCTGGCGTCATGCTGACTTCCTATTTAGGTAGTGCAAGAGCAGATTTCGGTGCAGAGTACCTCATGCCGATATTAACTGTTGTTGTATTGGGGGGAACTTTAATTACTGGTGGTAAAGGAGGTGTTGTCGGTACTGCTCTAGCAAGCATAATTGTGGGATTTCTGCAAATAGGTTTGCAAATGGGAGGTGTTTCGACACAGTATATTGGCCTAGCAACCGGACTTCTCCTTATTATTTCAGCCGCATTTTTAGGAATTTCTGCGGATTTCAAGTCAAATATTAAACGAATAGTTTCCCCACAGAAAAACAGTGTATAGCTTTGGTGGTATATGGTCTCATATTTTAAATAAATCGGAGGTAGGCTGTAATGAGAAAATTTAACATCCTTAAAACCCTGTTTGGAATTTTATTGTTGGTATTTTTGCTTGCTGCATGTAATACAAATGATGATGGAGCAACGAAGGATAATTCAGATGGTGGTGATTCCTCAGGAAATGAAGCTGCAAGTGATATTGAAGTTGTTTTCATCCCAAAAATGACAGGTAATGCATTTTTCGAATCAGGAAATAACGGTGCACAAGCAATGGCGGAGGAAATAGGCTTCAAGGTGAAATATGATGGAGCACCAGAGGGAACAGTCGCTAACCAAGTGCAAATTATCAACAGTGCAGTGAGTAGTGGGGCAGATGCAATTGCCATTTCGTCGGTGACTTCTGATGGGTTGAACCAGGCATTACAGAATGCACTAGATGCAGGAGTGAAGGTAGTAACATGGGATTCTGATGTAGATCCGGAATATCGAACAGCTTATATTAATCAAGGAACTCCAGAAATACTAGGCGCGATGCTCGTCGATATGGCAGCAGAACAAATGGATGATCCGAATGCGGAGCAGCAGGTTGCTTGGTTCTACTCAAGTCCGACCGTTCCTGATCAGAATTCATGGGTTGATTATGCAGAAACCTATATTGCTGAGAAATATCCGAACTGGGAGATTGTTACGAAACAGTTTGGTGAAGGTGATGAACAGTTATCATTACAAATTGGAGAAAGTATCATCGATTCGTACCCAGATTTAGATGCTGTTATTGCACCGGACTCAACAGCCCTTCCTGCAATGGCACAAGCTGCTGAAAATAAGGGACTAACTGCAGAGGATATTATTATTACTGGTTTCGCATCTCCTAATTCAATGCGCCAATTTATCGAAAATGGGACGATTCTTAATCATGGTTTATGGGACGTTACTGATCAGGGCGCACTTGCAGTATATATCGCGTACTATTTGGCACAAGGAAATGAACTAAAGGTTGGTGACACAGTTGATGTTCCTAACATTGGAGAGGTTACAGTAGAACCAAATTCTGTTCAGGGCTATGACTATGAAGCAGAGGACTCTGGTATTATCGTTTTACCTGAGCGAATTGTTTTTACAAAACATAATACAAATGATTTTGACTTTTAAATAAGGGAACAAATCGAGGGGAGATTGTATTAGATGGCAGATGTTGCAGGAAATAAAGATGCAAAAAACTTTTCAGAAGCAGTTCCATTTGCTAATAATGGGGACTTTCATGTAAAAGGTGCTGCGAACTATGACTGGGGTATGAAGGACCGTTTATCAAGAATCTTTAATCCCCAGACAGGAAAAACGGTAATGCTAGCATTTGATCATGGGTACTTCATGGGACCGACATCAGGTCTAGAAAGATTGGATCTATTAATTCCTAGGCTGGCAGATTACGCGGACTGCTTAATGGGAACTAGGGGAGCGATTCGCAGCAGTGTCCCAGCAACATATAATAAAGCAATTGCCTTAAGAGCTTCATCTGGCTCTAGTGTTTTACAAGATGATTTAAGCCAGGAATCCATGGTAGTTGATATTGATGATGCAATAAAAATGAATGCAAGTGCTATTGCAATCCAAACATTTATTGGTGCCAAAGGACAGAAGGAAACAATTGAGGAGCTGAACAGAGCTGTCAATCTTGGCTCGAAATATTCTATACCAACAATGGGCGTTGTCGCTGTTGGAAAAGAAATGGAGCGAACGACACAATTTTTCTTATTAGCTACTAGAATGCTTGCTGAGTTTGGTGTACAAATAGTAAAAACCTATTATTGTGAGGATTTTGAAAAGGTTGCTTCTGCTTGTCCTGTACCACTAGTTGTTGCTGGAGGGAAGAAGATCCCCGAGAAAGATGCTCTCACTCTTGCATATCGAGCAATCGAGGGAGGAGCTGCAGGGGTAGATATGGGACGGAATATTTTCCAATCGAAATATCCCGAAGAGATGATACAAGCGATTGGAAAGGTAGTCCATGAAGGTTATTCGGATAGAGAGGCATATGAGTTTTTTCAGCAAGCAGTAACTGTTAAAGGTGAATTATAACCTTATGGAAATGTAAGGGAGAGATGTATATTAATTGCTTTGCCACAGCATTGAGTGCTGTTCACGAGCTGCAGAATGATCCGTAGTAATTTTATATTACTACGGATTGATTTTGTTTACAGCTAGATTGAAAAATATTCGAGTGCATAACCAAAAAATATCATTTTAGAGACTTAAAAAACGAATCAAAATTCTCTAAAGAAACAGGAAATTATAGTATAATAAAAACGAAATGACAAAATCAGCCAAACCGGTTGTTCGGAAATTAGAATTACGGAAGGAGTAGAGGCACATTGACAATGCAAAAGGAACAAACCATTTTTCCTCACGTTGGAAATCGATTTCAAACAGAAGATCGAGAGATTCATATTGTTGCCCGTTTGGAAGAACCGCTCGTGTTAGTTTTAGAGAATGTTTTGAGCAATGAAGAGTGTGATGAACTCATTCGATTATCAAAAGATAACATGCATCGTTCTAAAATTGGAGATGCTCGAGAAGTAAATGAAATTCGAACGAGCAGCGGCATGTTTTTTGAAGGAAATGAGCATGGTATCTTAACGAAAATTGAAAAAAGAGTTTCCAGCATTATGAACATCCCCGTCGAACACGGAGAAGGGCTTCAAATCCTAAAATATACGCCCGGACAGGAGTATAAAGCTCATTTTGATTATTTTTCAGCTGCAAGCAATGCTTCCCAAAATAATCGAATCAGCACGCTGGTCATGTACTTGAATGATGTCGAACAAGGCGGAGAAACCTTTTTCCCGGAATTGAATTTCTCCGTATCTCCAAGAAAAGGAATGGCGGTGTACTTTGAATACTTTTATGCCGATCACAACTTAAATGAACGGACTTTACACGGTGGTGCGCCTGTAATAACAGGAGAAAAATGGATAGCAACACAATGGATGAGAAAACAACGCGTAAGATAATCAAGAATGAAAGTATTAGGAAAAGAGACTTAATCAATCAAGTCTCTTTTAAATTTCATCGTTCCATCCTTAAGAATCGTGTGATGAGGATTACTTACTCCCCCTATATCTAACCACTTATGAAGAGATAGTATCACCCCAGCTAAGGCTCATCATTTCTAAATTTCACATAAACCTGCTAAAATAGATTAAATAGTAAGATTAATTAGATTAATAGATACATATTAAGAGGTGAATAGATTGAATAAAGTAATTGATATACAAAATGTGGATTGGCGAAGAGATGGAAATGTGATTCTTTCCGAAATAAATTGGCAGGTTAATCGTCGAGAGCACTGGGCGGTACTAGGACTTAATGGCTCAGGGAAAACAACGCTGCTGAATATAATTAATGGCTATATTTGGCCCACATCAGGAAAAGTAAGTGTTTTGGATCAGCATTTTGGGAAAACGGATATCCGTGAGCTGCGAAAGTCAATTGGCTGGGTGAGTTCCTCATTACAGGAGAAAATTAACGGAATGGAATATGGAGAGAATGTTGTTGTTAGTGGTAAATATGCGTCGATTGGCTTGTATGAACAACCTGCAGCGGACGACTACCAACGGGCAAGGGAATTGATGGAGCAGCTCGGATGCAGTCATTTAGCTAATCGCAAGTATCAAACATGCTCACAGGGAGAAAAGCAGAAGATACTAATTGCTAGAGGATTAATGGCTTCGCCAGATTTGCTCATTTTAGATGAGCCGACAAATGGATTGGACTTTATTTCTCGAGAAGGATTATTAGCTGCAATCCAACAATTAGCAGCTCAAGAAGATGCTCCTACGATTATTTTTGTTACACATCATATTGAGGAAATTCTGCCTATTTTTAATCATACATTATTGCTTCGCCATGGAACTGTATTTAATCAAGGAAAAACCAAGGACGTATTAACAAGTGAAAGCCTATCGCATTTCTTTGATATTCCATTGGAGGTTTCCTGGAGAAAGAATAGAGCATGGATGACAATTATTGCTTAAATTCGCTAAATATTTCCTGGGGAATATTAAATACAATTTAATAATAACGCAAAGAATTATATGATTGAGGCTAGCGATCAGGATAGGGAAAGGTTTCTCCAACCCATTGAGTTTGGTGAGGTGGAAAAGGCTCTGTTAGGTGAGATTTGTCGAATGAAGAACGATTAATGAAGTTATTCCAAACAAAGAGCCATTTCAATAAAATTGAAATGGCTCTTAATAAATCTTAAAAAAAGAATCTCTGTCTATCTTTTCAAGTTAGTTTTTTCGCATTGCTCTCATAATTAGGCTAACAATGAAAATAAGAACGATAGCTCCAATTAATGCCGGGATAATATAGAAATCCCCAATTTCAGGTCCCCAGCTTCCGAGTAATGCCGAACCGATCCATGCACCGATAAACCCCGCAATAATATTACCTATAATTCCACCTGGTACATCTTTTCCTACGATTAGGCTAGCTATCCAACCTAGTATACCACCAATAATTAAACTCCATAAAAATCCCATGTCATTTCTCACTCCTCTTGTTGTTATATTATCTTTATTGCCCAATTGCTTAATTCTTAAACATAAATTTTTCATCTCAGTGTCTCTAATTTTAATTTCAATCGCTTTTTTCGACAAAAACCGGGAAGTGACAGGAACCACAAAGCTTGCATTTCAAAAATCTTTGCACTATACTATTATTAGTTAAATAGTCATAACATTTTAAAAGACGTTGATGAGGAAAAGTAGGATTCGTTTATTTTTCAAAGAGAGCTTCAGTAGCTGAGACGAAGCAAAAATAAAAATCTGAACAATGGCCTCGGAGTTTCGTGCTGAACGTATCTGAGATATTAGTAGGCAACGACGAGAGTTGGTACTCGTTATCCATACCACAAGTATAGAAAAGAACTTATGTCTTGAGTACTTGATGAGGCTGTATGTGTGAGCATGCAGTAAAGTAAGGTGGTACCACGTATATTAACCACGTCCTTATCGTTTTTTCGGTAATGGCGTGGTTTTTTAATGGAAAAAATAATTGGAGGGTTATAGGATGAGCAAACATTTAGTGTTGCAAACAGATTTTGGTTTAAGTGATGGAGCAGTCAGTGCGATGTATGGCGTTGCACTTTCGGTTGACCCGACAATTCGTGTTTTTGATTTAACCCATGATATCCCACAATATAATATATGGGAGGCATCTTATCGCCTTTATCAAACGATTCCCTACTGGCCAGAGGATAGTGTTTTTGTTTCTGTTGTTGATCCTGGTGTGGGGACAGAGCGATTAAGTATCGTTGCAAAAACAGCTGACAATCATTACCTTATCACACCGGATAATGGGACTTTAACACATATAAAACAGCATATAGGTATTACTGAAGCGCGAATTATTGATGAACGAATCAATCGTTTGCCAAATTCTGGAGAGTCGTATACTTTCCATGGACGTGATGTCTATGCTTATACAGGGGCAAGACTTGCATCTGGCGTGATAAACTTTGAGGAAGTTGGACCGTTGCATGATATTGAACAAATTATTCAATTAGAAAAGAGAGAAGCGAGTATTAATGACGGTACATTAATCGGCAACATTGATATTCTTGATGTGCGCTTTGGTAATTTATGGACCAATATCGACCGAGAATTATTCATCGAAAGTGGCATTGAATACGGTGATTCATTAGAAGTCACAATCGAAAATAATCGTCGCCATATCTATAAAAATATCATGAAATTTGGGCGTTCTTTCGCAGATAGTCGCCTAGGAGAACCTCTATTATTTGTTAACTCATTAGACAAACTTGGCGTTGCAATCAATCAAGGTTCCTTCGCAAAAGCATATCATATCGAAACAGGTGCAAATTGGAAAATTAGTATTCGTAAGGCAACCAATCTTATTTACTGTTAAATTTGGCTGGATTTGCCGGTCTGAGGTGCAAATCTGTATAAGGATGATAATCCACAAATAAAATAAATAGCTTCAACTTTAATTAATCCTTGCCTATGGTGAGGATTTTTTTAGTTCTATCAATTTTTATTTCTATGGTGTGGATGTTGCCTTTTTCTCATGTAGTTAGGAAGTATAAAGACTTTCTAACTACATAATTGCAGTTAAGGCTGTCACCAAAAGGCTTGGCTAAATTATTGTCTTCTAATAATCTACTATTCTATCGCCACTATATGACAAAATCATGTATAATAATAATAGAAAATCTGACTAATATTACCACTACAATAGAATTGAGAGGTTAGCGATATATGAACAAAAAGCGATTAATTCTAATCCTGGCAGGCGTTATAACTGTTGCTGTTGCTGCTTTCTTTACATTTCAAGTTATACAATCAAACGACATCACAATGACACTTGATGATCAGCTGGATCAAGCAAAAGTATTGCTTGATCAGGATCAAATTAAGGAGAGCATTAACTTATTTGAAAAAGTACTCGAGAAGGATCCTTCCAATACGGAAGCACGCATTGGCTTGGCAAATGCCAATATGGCGTTATCAAAATATGATGTCGCTATCGACCTTTTAGATGAAGGAATTAGTCTTAAACCGAAAGAAACACAATTTTATTATTTTTTATCGATTGCATATGAAGGAACAAATGATTTAGAAAGTGTAGCGAGCACGATTCAAGCGGGTATTGAGGCTACTAATAATCAAGCATTAAAGGAATTAGGGGAGCAACTTGATTCCAATGTCCAAATTGAAGTTGACCGCAACTATGTTCAACAGGATTTTAGTAAAGATTTGTCATTAATTTGGAAGAAAAATAATGGTGTAAAACTTCCCGTTGAGGCTAAGTGGGAGCTTGAAAATGAAGATTCTGGTACTCTTACCGAGGAAACAGACACATCTGTCACGTTTACAGGTACTGACGTCGGCAGTGTGAAGATCTCAACGACAGTTGGGTCTATTACAAAGGAAACTGAAATTTTTGTAGAAGAGCAAGTAATTGAGGAAATCACATTTAATCCATCTGATGTAGAACCTTTAGCGATTGGACAGGAGCTTGCATTGTCGGTATCTGGTGTTGATGCTGCAGGTGAGGAAATGGAATTCAATCCAGAGTGGACTGCAAGTAAGGATATTATTGAGTTTGGTCAAACAGAAGGACAGAACAATTCCATCGTGGCCGTTGAAGAGGGAATAACAATGGTGAATGTTAGTTACCAAGAGTTAGATGCAGAGCTTCGAATTGCAGTTTCTGATGAAGATAAAATAATCGAAACAGGAGTGCAAGGGAATGGAACTGTCTCTATATCTCCTGAGCAAGCTAGTTATCCAGTAGGAAGTGAAATTCAGGTTGAAGCACATCCTGTTGATGGCTGGGAATTTGTAGGATGGAGTGGAGACCTCACTGGAGAAACAAATCCGGCAACTGTTGTTGTCGAGGGCGATATGACAATTCAGGCTGTATTTGAACAGCGTGATACCCATGAATTAACGCTAGGAATCGAAGGAGAAGGGAATATTTACCGTGAATCATTAGACTCAACATATAATCATATGGATTCGGTAACCTTAACAGCAGCGCCTATTACCGGCTGGTCATTTGACCATTGGGAAGGATCTGTAAGTGGAACGAGTGAACAAATAACGGTGCAAATGGATGAAGATAAAGACATTACCGCAGTTTTCACAAAGAATCCCGAATCGAATGAGTCTGAAGAGCCAACGAATGATGCACCAGAAGATAACAATCCAACAACACCTGAGAAACCGGACACTAATCCAAATCCAAATCCAGATCCAGAGGAACCAAATCCAGAGCCAACACCTGAACCAGATACAATTTACTATAGCTTAGGTGTTGATATGTCTGGAAGCGGAACAATCACTAAAAGCCAACAAGGGAATTCTTTCGCAAAAGGAACAATTGTCCAACTAACTGCTACACCAAGTAATGGCTGGCAATTTGTAGGCTGGGAAGGTGACGCTTCAGGAGCATCATCGACGATTTCAGTAACGATGAACAGCAATAAAAATGTACGAGCAGTATTTGAGCAAATCCCTGAAACAAAATATACCCTTTCGTCATCAGTTAGTGGTGAAGGAACGATTTTGCCTGCTAATGGCACCTATGCAGAAGGGGCAAACGTTACAATAGAAGCTAAACCTGCAACTGGCTGGGAATTTTCCCACTGGACAGGAGATCTTAGAGGATCTTATGTAATAGAAAATTTAACGATGAATCGAGACATGCATGTAACAGCAGTATTTGTAAAAATTCCAGATGAATAATGAAGTGAAGGGAAGAGCGTTAGTGCTCTTTCCTTTTTTTGGGCAACACTCCATATTTTATGGTTAATTGTGCCGAACCTTGTCTAATACTTGTAGATTAGTAATCAATTGATATAAAATAGATATATGAATTAGGTCAAATTATCTATTTCCATATTAGGGATAAATAAGCTGTGAGTAACATAGCTACATCACAGTAGGCAGGGAGTGATTCAGATGCTGTCCAGTCGAATGAGGCTGATTTTAAAAGACCTATTGTCTACTAAATCTCCAATAACGGGTAATGATTTAGCAAATATTATACAAGTTACATCAAGAACGATTCGAAATGATATAAAAGAACTTAATGAAATCTTATTACAAAATGGAGGATTCATTAAGTCAACCAGAGGAATTGGATATGAGTTAGAAATAAAAAATAGTAAAATATTCAAGTTGTTTTTACAAGAAATATCTGAAAACGCTACATTTCTAGCAAGTAAAACACCGAATTCCCCTGAAGCGCGTGCCATTTATATTGTTAGGAAACTTCTTCTAGCGAATAACTATATTAAATTAGATCAGATTGCGGATGAATTATATATTAGCAAATCTACATTGCAGAATGATTTAATCGAAGTAAGGAAAAAATTAAAAAGTTTTAAGATTGAAATAGAAAGTAAACCATATTATGGAGTTAAAGTAAAAGGTAATGAAATGAACTTGCGGTTTTGTTTGTCGGAATATTTATTTAATAGAAAAGAAATTATTTTCAGTATGCAAAACCAGATCGATTCCATATTTTCAAACGAAGAATTCAATACTATTCACAGGATTATTTTAGAAGAAGTTAAAACGAATGAAATTGATATTTCCGATATTGCGCTAAATAATTTGTGTATTCATTTCGCTATTGCTTGTAAGCGGATTAGAGATAGAAATTATATATTACTAGCACCTGAAGATTTTGAAGGGATATGCAATCAAAAAGAATACAAAGTGGCTAAACAAATAGTAACAAAAATTGAATTCGCTTTGAATGTTTCTTTTCCTGAAGTAGAAATAGCATATATTGCCATTCATTTGTTAGGTACAAATAAAATAGCAAACACAAATTTAGATAGACAAGAATTAGAAGCACTTGTTGGAAGTTTTCTAGGAGAAATAACAAATGAAATTATCATGAAGATTGATAATCGATTGAAATTGCGCCTGCAAGATGATAAGGAGCTGTTTATCGCTTTAGGATTACATTTAAAGCCTGCGATAAACCGCCTTCGATATGGAATGAATGTGCGAAATCCAATGCTTGAAGAGATTAAAGCGAAATATCCTCTTGCATTTGATGCCGCAATTTTAGCAAGCGAAGTATTAAAAGAGAAATTAGCGATTGACATTGAAGAAGATGAAATTGGATATATTGCGTTGCATATAAGTGTAGCCATGTATAGGCAGAAGATGAATCAAGACGTTAAGCGCTGCATCATCGTTTGTGCATCTGGAGTAGGTAGTGCGATGTTATTAAAGTATAAACTGCAATCAATGTATTTTAACCAATTAGTAGTTGTAGATACAATCGATTATTATCGGTTAGATGAAACTTCCTTAAAACATATAGATTTTATTATTACAACTATTCCAATTGAGGGGGAATTTTCGGTTCCAATTATACATGTCAATACAATATTAGGGACAGAAGACATTAGTAGAATAGAAGATTATTTACAAGAACGAAATAAAAATAAAATTGCCTTTTTGAAAGAGGAGCTTATTTTTCTTCAAAAAGACTTACAAACAAAAGAAGAGGTTATCAAGTATTTAGTAAATAAACTTGAGTTGAAGGGTTATGTAGATGGATCGTTCGGTGATTCTGTTTTAGAAAGAGAACGTTTATCGCCTACTAGCTTTGGAAATTTGGTCGCAATTCCCCATCCGATGACGCCGTTTACAAGTGAAACCTTCTGGGCAATTTGTACGTTGAAAAGACCTATTGATTGGGAGGGTAACCGTGTTCAATTCGTTTGTTTATTAAGTCTAGGGAAAAACAAAACACCTAATTTGCAAGGGATGTATGAATATTTAATTGAAATTATTGAAAATGAACAAAGGGTAAAACAGCTAACATGTTGTGAAGTAAAAGAGGAATTTATTGAGTTAATAAACAAATAGACGAAGATGGTAGATTACTAAAAATAAATAAATTGCTACTAATTCAATACCCGAAGATATAATGGAGGAGTTATAAGTAATTACCCTTACTTATGACTCCTTTTTGATTTTTACAGAGTGAACAGGGAATTTCCATTATTTAGATACAATGTTTTCCGTAAGGTTATGGAAAAAGTATGGGTTCAAATGAAAACGATTACATCGTACTATATATATGTGAGCAAGTGGTAAAAAGAATGAAACGATTAGCAATGTTTTAGAACTAGGGACTAACCAAGTCTTTCGGTGGCAGCCTTAGTTATGTCAACTTAAGGAGGGTTTTGATGGGCATAGAGGAAATTAGCTTTCAAATTATTTTATATGGCGGAAATGCTAGAGCACTAGCAATGGAGGCGATTCAACACGCTAAAGTCGATGAATTTGACTTATCTGAACAAAAACTCCAAGAAGCGAATGAAGAAATGAGCAAAGCACACCGATATCAAACAGATCTTATCCAAGGGGAAGCTCGTGGGGAAGAAATAGAAATTCGTTTATTACTCATTCACGCACAAGACCATCTAATGAATGCGATGACAGTAATCGATTTAGCTGAAGAAATAATCGAGCTTCATAAAAAATAAATTTATTAATTGGAAAGGGGATTATTATGTCAAATCATAAGTTGAAAGTAGCTACAATTGGTGGGGGGTCAAGTTATACCCCAGAATTAATAGAAGGTTTTATCAAACGGTATGATGAATTTCCATTAACAGAATTATGGTTAGTCGATATCGAAAAGGGGAAAGACAAGCTTGAAATTGTAGGGAATCTTGCCAAAAGAATGATTGAAAATGCTGGTCTGCCAATTGATGTTCATTTAACGCTAGATCGCAAAGCTGCATTAACAGATGCAGACTTTGTCACGACGCAATTCCGTGTCGGTGGTCTAAATGCCCGTGCTAAAGATGAACGTATCCCAATTAAATATGGTGTTCTTGGTCAGGAAACAAACGGACCTGGTGGGTTGTTTAAAGGATTACGTACTATTCCCATCATCTTAGATATTTGTAAAGACATGGAGGAGCTTTGTCCTGAAGCATGGCTAATTAACTTTACAAATCCAGCTGGAATGGTAACAGAGGCTGTCATTCGTTACTCTAACATTGATAAGGTTATCGGTTTATGTAATGTTCCGATTGGTATGGAGATGGGAATTGCTAAATTACTAGATGTTGACCATTCACGTATACGGATTGATTTTGCAGGGTTAAATCATATGGTCTATGGATTAGATGTATATCTAGATGGTGTTAGTGTCAAAGCAGAAGTTATTGAGAAGTTATCCGATCCAGAAAATAGTAGCTTTGTTAAAAATATTGATGGTATGGGCTGGGAGCCTGAGTTCATTCAATCATTAAATGCTCTAACTTGTCCATATCATATGTATTACTATAAATCAAAAGAGATGGTGGATAAAGCAATAGAAAGCGCTGAGAAAGAAGGAACTCGAGCGGAAGTCGTTCAAAAACTGGAAGAAGAGTTATTCGAACTATATAAAGATGAAAGTTTAAATATTAAACCACCACAATTAGAAGAACGCGGGGGAGCATATTATTCAGATGCAGCTGTTCGTTTGATTACTTCCATTTATACAGATAAGCGTGATATTCAGCCGGTTAACACAATCAATCGTGGTGCAATCGCAAGCATTCCAGCAGATTCAGCTATTGAAGTAAGTAGTATTATTACTAAGGACGGTCCAGTTCCTCTAACAATGGGAGATATCCCTGTAGAAGCACGTGGGCTAGTTCAACAAATTAAATCATTTGAACGGATTGCGGCAGAGGCTGCGGTAACGGGAGATTATAATAAGGCAGTCCTTGCTTTAACGATTAATCCACTCACACCGTCTGATACAATTGCAAAAGAAATTGTGAATGAAATGATGGAAGCACACAAAGAACATCTTCCACAGTTTTTTCAAACTGAAAAAGTAAACTGATATAGAAAAGTATGGCTCTGGGGATATAATCCCCAGCACCATATGAATAGGTTTATAGGATTCATATTAAAGGAGTGAATCGGATATGTTACACGAAAATCTGAAACCGTTTCCAGATGATTTCCTATGGGGAGCTGCCTCTGCTGCATATCAAGTAGAGGGTGCATGGGATGTTGATGGAAAAGGGATATCCAATTGGGATAAATATGTACGAATTCCTGGTAAAACGTTTAAGGGGACAAATGGGGATGTAGCTGTTGATCACTATCACCGCTACAAAGAAGATATAGCTTTAATGGCAGAAATGGGTATGAAGACTTATCGATTTTCTGTTGCATGGGCACGTATATTCCCTAATGGTAGAGGTGAAGTGAACCAAAGTGGGTTAGATTTTTATAATAGATTAATTAATGAGTTGATTCAATATAACATTGAGCCAATATTAACAATCTATCATTGGGATCTACCTCAAGCGCTGCAAGATGAATACGGTGGATGGGAATCGAGAAAAATTGTAGAGGACTTTAAAAATTATAGTATTACATTATTCAAAGCGTTTGGAGACCGTGTAAAATATTGGGTTTCTTTAAACGAACAAAATATATTTACAAGACTCGGCTACCAAACAGCATTGCACCCACCTGGAGTAAAAGATGACAAGTTGTATTATCAAGTGAACCATCATGCCAATTTAGCAAATGCTACTGCTATTAAAGCGTTTCGTAAATATGTTCCAGATGGAAAAATTGGTCCAAGCTTTGCTTACTCACCAGCATATGCTGCTACATGTAAACCTGAAGATATTCTTGCATCGGAAAATGCGGAAGAGTTTATGAATCACTGGTGGATGGATGTATATGCATGGGGAAAATATCCTAAAGCAACATGGGATTATTTAAAGCGTAAAGGATTAACACCACAAGTAGAAGAAAGCGACTTCACATTATTAAAAGAAGGAAAACCTGACTTCATGGGTGTAAACTATTATCAAACAACAACCTATGAGAAAAACCCATTAGATGGGGTTACAATGGATGGCAATTTCAACACTACGGGTAAAAAGGGAACAATGGAGGATACTGGCATACCAGGACTCTTTAAAACTGTTACAAATGAAAACCTGGAAAGAACGAATTGGGATTGGAATATTGACCCACAAGGATTACGTATCGGCCTTCGAAGAATAACGAACCGATATGGGTTACCGATTCTAATAAGTGAAAATGGTCTTGGTGAATATGATAAAGTCGAAGATGATGGAACAATTAATGATGACTATCGCATTGAGTATATTGCCACACATTTAAGAGCTATTCAAGAAGCGATTACAGATGGTATCGATATGATTGGTTATTGTGTATGGTCATTTACAGATCTTCTAAGCTGGTTAAACGGATTTCAAAAACGTTATGGTTTTGTATATGTTAACCAGCATGAAGAAGGCGAACATGATCTTAGGCGTATTAAAAAGAAAAGTTTTTATTGGTATAAGGAAGTTATTGAAAGTAATGGAGAAACCCTTTAATTATAGATTAATTCAGTAATTTATTAAAAATTTAATTTAATGGAGGAATTTAAGATGAAAAAGGCTTTAATTATATGTGCAGGTGGTATGTCATCTTCTTTAATGGCAAAGAAAACAATGGAATTTTTAAAAAGTAAAGGGAACGATATTGTAGTAGAAGCGACTTCTACTAGTGAAGGTCAGAAGCTGATTGGAAATAGTGATTATGATTTGTTTTTGGTAAGTCCGCAAATAAAAATGTATTATAAAAAAATGAAAGCTGCTGGTGATAATGCGGGTAAACCAGTTGCAAACATTCCGCCACAAGCATACGTTCCGATTCCTATGGGTATTGAAAAATTAGCGAACGTCATCTTACAAGAACTTCCGAATGAATGATTTGTTATGGATTATGTTAATGAGAAATAGAAATGAAATAAGCGTAAGCTTATGTAATCATTTTCGTTAAAAAAATTGGCTTCTTCACTATTCATAAAGAATAACACCTGACAAAACTAGATTCTAACAATAGAATCATAGGGTGAAAACTGGAGTTTTTACGATGAAAAACGTTAAAAAAGAATGAGGTATGGTATGTAAGCGCATACCATGCCATGCCATACGTGATTTAACTCATTCTATTATCCAGTTTTCAATTTAACCAGGTTAGTAATCTATGATATTTCCTAGCAAATTATTGCAAGTAGTGGAGAAGCCGGTAAATAAATGAGGGATTTGTATATGAAAAAAGATGAAATGGCACTGATGGAACAAAGCAGAAAAAAAATAAGTATTAAATCGATGTACTTTAATCGATATTTACTTGTTAGATATGTGTCTGCCTTATTCTTTTTTACAAATATATATTGGCTAATTTCTTTGGTAATGAGCGATTCATCACTATATATTATCCCATTGATATTAATTATCGTATTAGTAATTAGTACTGCAGAGCAAGTGAAAATATATAGTAAGCATACCAATAATGCCAAATACACAAAATTTAGTTTTATGACTTTGCTTTTTACAAATGTATTTTTAATAATACCGAGTTGTTTTTCTTCGTCCTTCACTCAGTTATATCCATTTCTCTTGAATCAAGAGAAGTCAAAAATATTAGTTTTAGTTATTTTGACTATCGGGATATTATTAAGTGCATTAATCCTTAATCGTTTATTCCGGATTAAACATGATGAGGATAAGCATTATGATCTCATCAAAAAATATGAAGAGGCTATTAATTAATCTTAGAAAAGAGGTATTTATATGGAAGAAGAACAAAACAAAGTATTTGCTTTCTTGGAAAAGTATCTAATGGGTCCTATGGGTAAAATTGCAACCTTCCGTGTTGTACGTGCAGTCATGGCTGCAGGGATGGCTTCTATTCCGTTTGTAATCGTAGGTTCGATGTTCCTAGTGTTAAACGTATTACCACTGACATTTACGTTTTTAGAAGGCTTTTTCAATAATACTTTTTTTAGAATCAGTGATTTGTACATGTTAGCGAACAAAGCAACAATGGGAATATTAGCGTTATATTTTGGACTTGTTATTGGTTATGAGTATACAAAAATATATGCCGAAGAGGAAGACTTAAATCTAAACCCTTTAAATGGTGCTTTACTATCCATGTTTGCTCTCTTTATGACAATTCCACAATTGGTTATTACAGATGGAAAAATATCTTTAGTAGAGCAAATTGACGATAACGGTATAATCGTTAGTGGATGGGAAATGGTCGGAGATGGTGTAAGTCGTTTAGGTGCGATAGGAATATTTACAGCCATCATTATGTCGATTGTAGCTGTGCAATTATATAGACTGTGTGTGAAACAAAATTGGGTAATAAAAATGCCTGAAGCAGTACCGGAGGGTGTAGCAAGATCATTCACAGCATTAATTCCCGCATTCTTAGTCGCTATTGTTGTTTTAATAATTAATGGTATTTTAGTTGCATTAGGTACCGATATATTTAAAATGATAGCAATTCCGTTTGGTTTTGTTGTTAATTTAACAAATAGCTGGTTAGGTCTCATGGTTATTTACTTTTTAATCAGTGCACTTTGGATTGTCGGTATCCACGGAGCAACTATTATTATGGGATTCCTAACACCAATCTTTCTTACAAATATGCAATCCAACATTGCAGGAGCAAATATACCATTTGCGGGTGAATTCTCAAATGCTTTCGTAACTATGGGTGGTTCTGGGGCGACTTTAGGTTTATGTTTATTTATTGCGTTCTTAGCTAAATCACAACAATTAAAAATTTTAGGTAAAGCAGCTCTTGCTCCTGGTATTTTTAATATTAATGAACCATTAATATTTGGTTTGCCAATTGTATATAATCCGTTTTTAGCTATTCCGTTCTTTTTAGCACCAATGGTATCAGCAACAATTGGTTATTTTGCAATTAAACTACAAATTGTTCAAGCTGTTATTGCACATTTACCTTGGCCAACTCCAATAGGTGCAGGTTCTTTCATTAGTACAGGTGGAGACTATATGGCGATAATTGTTGCTATAATTAGTGCTATTGCGGCATTCCTAATTTGGCTTCCATTCATTAAAATGTACGATAAAAAGTTAGTTGAGCAAGAAAAAGGTGGGGAAGCATTAATTTAACCAAAGTCATTAAAAAGGTTCAAAAGGAAGCTTTAGCAGATATTAGCAGATAAAGTAATAAAGGATCATTACGATACTGATTTTGTAATGATCCTTTTTATTAAGTCTCTGCAAAGAGTGTATATCAAATTTATATACAGGAAGGATTGGGGAAATGGAACATCCGTTTCATTATTTCGGTTATATTGCAGCCATATTAACTACTTTATCATTTTTACCTCAAGCGATAAAGAAAATAAAAGAAAAAAACACAGAGGGAATTTCTTTGATTATGTACACAATGTTTACCGCAGGATTGTTCTTATGGGTTATATACGGATTTTATATTCAAGATATAGCCATTCTAGTTGGTAATATAATAACTCTGTTATTTGCTGTTATTATTTTGAGTGTAAAATTAAAGAATGTGAAAACAGAAGGATAAGATAGAATTTCGTTTATGGATATTGAAGTGGAGCGTAGTGATTTGGATTATATTAGAAAATTTTCTCACTACATGAGCGCAACTAATGTTGTCACCCAGAGGATGGTGACAACATTTTTTTCATGCGCCAAACATGCGCACATTCTCTAGGGTTAAAGTCCTGAGCCACGATGGCAGTAGTAGTGATTAGCTTGAGGCATGGGTGTCAAGGGTGACCTAAAATCTGAAGAAAGTCGGCAGCAAATCTCTTCCCCTAGGAACACGAACTACATAAAAGTCTCGGTGTACTTAGGTGAGACTGAGAAACAAGCCTTTATAAAATACAACATAAGGAAAAAGACAGGTGAGCATAGTGAAGAAGCATGCCCTTTGACTCGAGTCGAATCCTCCAATGTTCCCTTTACATATTCCGTCCCATCGTTTAAAATTTATTAGAATAAAGGTAAAATTATGACTCTTGATATTTGATTCTTAAAATGATGCGCTGTCTTTGTACTTTTTCGGACCAAAGTGCCTGTCCCCGCGGTCCATTTCTCCCTAAAAAGAAGGTGAGCACATGAACATTACATATTTACTATTTTTCCTCTGTATTATTATTTGCACATTAATTATTACATATTGGGCTGCAAGGCAAAGTAATACTACCAATCAATTTTATATTGCTGCTGGTAGTTTAACAGGGTTTCAAAATGGGATGGCGATTGCAGGGGATTATATAAGTGCTGCATCTTTCTTAGGGATAATTGGTACAATTGCAATCAATGGATTTGATGGGTTTATGTATGCGATTGGATTTTTAGTTTCCTATTTAATTGTACTGTTTTTCATCGCTGAGCCCGTACATCGTTTAGGGAAATATTCACTTGGAGACGTGATTTTTTCGCGTTTTCCGAGTTATCATATGCGTGGCTTAATGGCTATAGGAACATTAATCATATCAATTTTTTATATTATTCCTCAACTAGTTGCCGCAGGTCTCTTGATTCGTTTATTGCTAGATATTGATTATGCTATTTCTGTTTTGATTATAGGTGGACTGATGACGATTTATGTTGTGTTTGGCGGAATGTTTGCGACATCATGGGTGCAAATCGTGAAAACAGTTTTACTTATGTCTGGTACCTTTTTACTTGCGTTAATTGTTTTTTCCAGGCTAAATTGGAGCATGACCGAATTGCTTCAGCAAGTAAAGCTTGGAACGCCCTTAGGAGAGCAATTTTTCCTGCCTGGTAATCTATTTGATAATCCATTGGAAACAATCTCGCTTCATCTTGCATTGATTCTTGGTACAGCAGGTCTGCCACATATATTAATCCGGCTTTTTACCGTAAGAAACACAGTGGAAGTACGAAAATCTCTATTTACAGCGAGCTGGATTATTGGTCTGTTTTATTTGATAGCGTTAACTCTTGGACTAGGAACCGTTGCACTTGTTGGATACGAGGATTTGATTATAAAGGATTCGACAGGGAATTTAGCTGCTCCGCTGCTCGCAATGGTGCTCGGTGGGGACTTCCTAATGGCATTTATTGCTGCAATCGCCTTTACAACGATTATCGCAGTCGTTGCCGGTTTAGTAATCTCTGCAACAACAGCATTCTCTCATGATATTTATTATCATATTATCAAAAGAGGCAAGACAACAGAGAAACAGCAAGTACTTGTTGCCAGGTGGACAGCGTTTGCGATTGGGCTAATCTCTACATTATTTGCTCTAGGATTGAAAAATATGAATGTTACCTTTCTCGTCTCTTTAACATTCATCGTTGCTGCATCTAGTAATCTACCGGTCTTGCTGCTCACACTATATTGGAAGCGTTTTAATCAAGTGGGTGCGGTTAGTGGAATGGTTTGTGGCTTGCTCGCATCACTCGTCCTATTATTAATTGGTCCGCATATTATGCATCCGGATGGCGGGTGGATTTTAATGGAAGCAATTGTTCCACTCTACAATCCTGGAATAATTGCAATTCCAATTGGATTTCTAGCAGCCTATCTGGGGACTATTCTTTCAGGAAAAAGCTCGGAAAGCAATGAAGAATTTCAAGCCTTTTATCTGCTTGCCCAAACCGGAGTTGATACGAGGGGTGATAAGAAGTGATGGACTTGACACTTATTTTATTTGAGCGATTAGGTTTATTACTCGTAGTCGCTTTCGTTTTAACAAGGATCCCTGAATTTCAATCGATCCTTTACCGAGAATTTAGCTTAAGAATGTCGATTCTCCATGCAGGTGTATTCGGTTTGTTTGGTATTGCTGGTAATCTAACGGGGGTCATTATTAACGATGATTTTACAGTAACGCGTACGTTTATTTGGTCTGTTGGTGAGGGAGAATTAATCGTTAGCTCAAGTCTCGTTGCAATTGTGATTGCTGGATTATTGGGCGGTCCAATCGTCGGACTTGGAGCGGGATTAATTGCCGGGACACATTTATTTTTCCTAGGTGGTGTCGGCTTTCTTGCTACAAGTCTTGTTAATCCAATTACAGGGCTGCTAGCAGGATTTACGGCTCGATTCTTTTCACAAGAGCGCGTTATTTCCCCAATCAAAGCATTATTCATTGGTATTTTTCCACCGATTTTACTGATTCACTTACTCCTGATTTTTGATTCACAGGAGATCGACATGGTTGCAATGGTAAATGTCATTGGCTTGCCGGTCGTATTATCCAATAGTATTGCGATTGCAATTTTTACAGCAATGATTGCCATTGTATTGCGGGAACAAGAAAATGAGGCAGCATTAGCGACAAAGCAGGCGCTAAGTATAGCCGAAGATGCACTTCCTTTTTTGAAAAAAGATTCGTTTCAAGAGCAAGCGGAAGGAATTGCAAATTTACTCTATAACCAATTGAAATTGGCTGCCGTTACGGTGACAAATAAACAAGTAATCATGGCACACTGTGGCTTAGGGGCAGGACATCATCGAGTCGGTAATCCAATAACAACAGAGATTGCAAGACAAGCAATCGATACAAAGCAGCTGATTGTCAGTAAATCAAAAGCAGAAATAAACTGCGAGCGGGATGATTGCCCACTTGAGGCCGTCATTATTATTCCAATCATGGAAACAGAAGACGCGGTCGGTTTGATTAAATTATATTTTCGTAAAGCACAGCATATAAGACCAGTGGAATTGATGTTAGCAGAGGGGCTAGGACAATTGATTTCCAATCAACTAAAAACAATAAAAGGGGAAAAGCTCGAACTGCATAATCGGGACTTAGTGCTTCGCAATCTTCAAGCACAAATCAACCCCCATTTCCTATTTAATACGCTGCATATGATTGCTGCTTTGTTTCGTAAGGATCCCGAAAAGGCGAGGCATTTAACAATTCAGCTGGCAACATTTATGCGCTTTAATATTAAATTGGTTCAGGTGCAGCTGGTGCCATTAGAAAAGGAATTCGAGCATGTCCAAGCATATATTGATATTATCCAGACACGTTTTGCAAGTCGAATTAACATAGTCTTACAATCGGAGGAATTTCCGAACTTGTATCTTCCGCCCTCCTCGATTCAGCCACTGGTTGAGAATAGTGTCCAGCATGGTTTGGGAGATGTAATAGAAGGTGGCAGGATTGAGGTTCGCATTGAGAGAAACGGTGATAAAGTGCGGATTAGTGTACGGGATAATGGTCTCGGTTTTTCAGAGCAAAATTTAACACAGGTAGGACAAGTTCAATTCGAGGAAAAGCAAAATGGTGGAACAGGGTTATATAATGTCAATCAACGGTTAATTAATCTAATTGGTGAAACTGCATGTTTACAGATACGAAATTTGCCTGCAGGTGGAAGTGAAGTATCGTTTAACATTCCATATAATGTTTAGGGAGGAAACCCGGATGAAAATTCATGTAATGATTGCAGAGGATGAGCAGTTAGCACGCGAGGAGCTGATCTATTTATTAGAAAAGGAAGAGGATGTCAGCCTTTGTCCAAGTGCAGAAAATGGCGAACAGCTGGTTAAATTATATGTAGAGCATGAACCAGAAGTTATTTTCCTCGATGTTCATATGCCGGGAATGCATGGACTTGAAGCAGCGAAGAAGATAACAGAATTAGCATTTATTAAGCCGCCTTTGTTTATTTTTACTACTGCATACGATGAATATGCGATCGAGGCATTTTCGATTGAAGCAATTGATTACATGCTAAAGCCATACGATACTGCGCGCTTTCAAATGGCAATGCAACGTGCCCGGAAACGATTGCAGCAATTGGAAATGAAACAGAACAATTCCCCAGACATTTCTTCAGCAAATCCTATAAAACTATTAATTGATGATAATGATCGAATGGTTGTCCTTTCACCTGATTCGATTTATTATGCGGTACCATATAATCGAATGCTGGAAATCCATACGGAGGATAGGGTTATCATCAGTCGGATGACTTTACAGGAACTGGAAAAAAAGGTTCAAGGATACTCCTTTTTTCGAACCCATCGCAGCTATCTTGTGAATTTGAATCACATACAAGATATTACCCCATGGTTTAATGGGACGAGTAATGTGACCTTGAATAATAAGGAACAAACGACAATCCCTGTTAGTCGAGCAGCAAGAAAACATTTATTTGATCTATTTGAGAAATAACCATTTACCACGCATTAACGGCTATAAGACCCCCGCCTCTAAGCATAAAAAAACAAAAATGCGAAGTGGGGAATAAGCAGCTCTTAAATTTTTGATTCTGTTCAACTAACATATAGTGAAGGTACCCCTCATGAATGAAGTTTCACTTTATGTATTAAATCCTACAATTGAAACATTCAAATTAACCGTTTAACCCGATTTCCACCATATACAGAAAGGAATCTATATACTTATTAGTAAGCGCTTTCAATTATAAGTATACTATTATTGATTGGGGGAAATGGACGTGAGCGAAACGATTGCACCAGTAAAAGTACGGACGAATATGGCTGATTATGATCAGGCATACGCTGATTTTAAATGGCAGGATGTTGAAAAGGAATTCTCCTGGCATGAGACTGGTAAGGTAAATATGGCATATGAGGCAATTGATCGTCATGCAGAAACATGGCGGAAAAATAAGGTGGCACTCTATTATAGTGATGAAAACCGAGATGAGAAGTATACTTTTCGAGATTTGAAACGTTTATCGAATCAGTTTGGCAATGTATTACGAAACATTGGCATTGAAAAAGGGGAGCGTGTCTTCCTCTTTATGCCTAGATCACCGGAGCTATATGTTAGTTTACTAGGTATCCTGAAAAATGGGTCGATTGTTGGACCTTTATTCGAGGCATTCATGGAGCAAGCGGTTCGTGACCGCCTGGAAAATAGTGATGCCTCTACCTTAATTACAACGAAGGAATTGCTACCACGGGTACCTTATCAAGAACTTGTGCATTTAAACCATATTATTATCGTTGGTGATGCACCTGACCAGGTGGATGAAACAGCTGATATAGCATTTTATAGCTACGAAGAAGAAATGAAAAAGGCATCTCCACAGTTAGATATTGAATGGGTTGACAGGGAAGATGGTATGATTTTGCATTATACATCTGGCTCAACGGGAAAACCAAAGGGTGTGCTGCATGTTCATAATGCGATGATTCAACATTACCAGACAGCTAAATGGGTACTCGATTTACAGGAAGATGATATTTTCTGGTGTACAGCTGACCCTGGCTGGGTAACAGGCACATCATACGGGATTTTTGGTCCATGGCTAAATGGAGCATCGAATCTGATTCGCGGCGGTCGTTTCAGCCCAGAGGATTGGTATAAGACGATTGAAACATATGGTGTCACTGTATGGCTGAGCGCGCCGACTGCATTTCGCAGGTTAATGGCGGTTGGTGACAATGTCGCAGGAGAATATGATTTAAGCTCATTGCGTCATATTTTAAGTGTTGGCGAGCCACTAAATGCCGAAGTCGTTCACTGGGGAATGAAAGTGTATCAATTACGGATACATGATCATTGGTGGATGACGGAAACAGGTGGAATGATTATTGCTAATTACCCTTCGATGGAATTAAAGCCAGGATCAATGGGGAAACCTTTTCCTGGTATTAAAGCAGCGATATTAGATGACGCGGGAAATGAGCTTCCACCTGGACAGATGGGGAAATTATGCATCAAGGCTGGATGGCCATCGATGCTGCGGGGTATTTGGAAAAATGAGGAGCGATTCAAGCAATATTTTCCATTTGAAGGCTGGTTTGAATCTGGTGACCTTGCATCGATAGATGAAGATGGCTATTTCTGGTTCGAGGGTCGTGATGATGATGTCATCCAAACGTCTGGTGAACGTGTAGGCCCATTTGAAGTGGAAAGCAAGCTTGTCGAGCATCCTGCCGTTGCAGAAGCGGCAGTAATTGGCAAGCCTGATCCTGTCAGAGGGGAAATAATTAAAGCATTTGTCTCCTTACGAGATGGCTATGAGAAGTCAGATGATTTATTAGAGGAACTAAGGTTATTTGTGAAACAAGGGCTTGCTGCACATGCGGCACCGAGGGAAATTGAAATTCGTGAATTCTTACCGAAAACAAGAAGTGGTAAAATTATGCGCCGCGTATTAAAAGCATGGGATTTGGGACTGCCGACAGGTGATTTGTCGACGATGGAGGAGTAGTTTTGCGATTATTTAGCAGGTAGTTGAGTCGAATGCATGCCTGCATTAAAGGTTGAAATCGGGGGGTCAAAGAATGGAGACCCCCGGAACCGAAATTAAAGGAGGATGGATATGGCTGTTAACCAAGAATACGATAAGGCACGAGATAATGGGAATACGGTTGACTTTGAAAAGGCTGCAAATAGCAATGCATTTAAAAAGCTTTTAGAAGACCGCAAGAAATTTATTTTACCATTAACGATTTTCTTTCTGATCTTTTATTTCTTATTACCTATCTTAACTTCTTACACAACATTCCTGAATACACCTGCCATTGGTGATATTTCCTGGGTATGGATTTTTGCAATTTCCCAATTTGCGATGACATGGATTTTATGTACGATTTATGTGAAAAAGGCAAACACCTTTGATGAGCAGGCAGAACAAATAGTCGAGGAAATAAAACGGGGAGGGGACAGCAAATGAGTCCAATCGTAATCATCCTGTTCATTGCTATCGTTATCCTAACCCTCGTTATCACCTACTTCGCAGCAAAGCGAACCCAAACAACCGGTGACTTTTACACTGCTGGTGGTGGATTAACAGGCGTGCAAAATGGGATCGCAATTGCTGGAGATTATCTATCAGCAGCCTCGTTTCTCGGAATAGCCGGTGCCATTGCGCTATTTGGATTTGACGGCTTCTTTTATAGTATTGGTTTTCTAATCGCATACTTAGTTGTTTTATTTCTAGTTGCAGAACCATTACGGAATCTAGGAAAATACACACTTGCAGATATGATAAATTCACGTTTTGATGCAAAGAAGGTAAGAGGAGCAGCAGCACTCAGTACAATTACGATTGTTACTTTCTACATGATTGCTCAGCTAGTTGGTGCGGGAGCCCTTATTCAGTTATTGTTCGGACTGGATTACTGGCTTGCGGTGCTAATCGTTGGTGTGATGATGACCGTCTATGTTCTGTTTGGCGGAATGATTGCGACGAGTTGGGTACAAATAGTCAAGGCAGTTCTCCTGATGATTGGGATGATCATTATGTCCTTTCTTGTCCTATTAAAATTTGATTTTAATATTGGGCAGATGTTTCATGATGTAAAATCAGCAACCGTTCATGGAGCTGATTACTTGAAGCCTGGATTACAGTATACACAACCACTTGGAACTCTTTCTCTTATGCTTGCATTAGTGCTTGGTACTGCGGGATTGCCGCATATTCTAATGCGTTTCTTTACGGTGAAGGATGCGAAAACAGCAAGAAGCTCAGTTATAACGGCAACGTGGGTAATCGGCATTTTCTACGTTCTAACATTATTTCTAGGCTTCGGTGCCGCAGCATTTGTCGGATATGATGCCATCATCGCTGCAAATTCGGGTGGGAATATGGCCGCGCCATTACTTGCACAAGTATTAGGTGGAGACATTTTATTCGCCTTCATCTCAGCTGTCGCCTTTGCAACGATTTTAGCGGTTGTTGCAGGACTTGTACTATCCGGTGCTTCCGCCTTTGCCCATGACCTTTATGGAGAAATTGTAAAAAAAGGAAAGGCAACCGAAAAAGAACAAATGTATGCCGCACGTTATGCTTCTCTAGGTGTATCCGTGCTGGCGATAGTGCTTGCATTATTTGCTCAATATCTCAATGTCGCATTCCTTGTTTCACTGGCATTCTGTATTGCAGCTAGTGCCAATTTGCCAGTCATTTTATATACGATTTATTGGAAACGATTTAATACTGCTGGGGCAGTAACTGCAATGCTAACCGGATTATTCTCGGCATTAATTCTCGTGTCGCTCAGCCCAAGCGTATTCTCACCTGTTGAGGGTGCAGCATTATTTGTTGGAGAACCAATCTTCCCATTCAGTAATCCTGCAATTATATCCGTACCACTAGGATTCCTTGGGGGCTATCTTGGGACGATTTTGTCAAAGGAAGCAGATATGAGGCGCTTTGCAGAGGTAAGTGTAAAGGCACATACAGGATATAAGGAAGAAGCTTAAAGATTGGATAATATTGATAAATGATCTTAATGCTCTGAGTCGCTGTTTATGTGGTGACTCGGGGTGTTTATAAGTAAGAAATGAATAGATAAGGATGCTTTCGGTGGCAAGTTAGAAGTTGTCTTTTATTAAAATCTTGTCGAAAGTTTATTGTTTTATTGTGATTTAATTTCGTGTATAATGATGACACCATAGAAAAAGGATGTGTATTTATGAGAAAATACTTGATCCTTTTTATGCTTTTTGCGATCATTTGTGTATTCAACATGCATATGATTTATGATTCGCCGCAGCATCATCAAGTGGTAGTAGTTGATGAAGGGGAAAAGATACAAACAAATCATGCAGTTAGTTTTGATCCAATTGATGCAGAAAAGCAGAAGCTTGCGTTAGTAAAATTTAATATTGCTATATTCCTAGCTTTATTTGTAACGTACGTAATCTATCATTTCTTCACGAGGATCAGGATGAGATGTCGGCTATGTATTCCGATGTTCTTTCAATCCAATTACGTAATCACGTCTCCGTTTGCAAAAATTATTTAATATTAATTTTTCAAAGGAGGACGATGGAAATGATGTGGATACGCTATGTAATAATCGGTTTCCTTTCCTTGACTTCGGTTTATTTGTTCTATTTTCAAGGAATTGAAATGTATCATGCTTTTAAAGACTATTTTCAAAGCAAACATTTATAGAATGGTGACGGGACTAAATCCACTTAGGGGATTTAGTCCTTCTTTTTATTATTTGGATTTAGAGTTGGAGATCGTCCGCTCGGCCTTATACTTCTGACGCTTAATTTTAAAAGAGTGAAGGACCAAGTTTTATTGTCCCTTCACTCTTTTAATTTATCCAGCATGTAACTGAATAGTCAGTAACACCGCTAATGGAAGTTTTGCTTTATAAGAATTTAATGCAAACCGCTTCTGGTGCTGGAATATCTTTTTCAATTACGGTTAGTCTTCCTGTTTCTGCATCTCTTACGAATAATGTAAGGTTGCTTGATTCTTGGTTTGTCGCAATTAGGAATTTCTCAGTAGGATCGAGGACGAAATCTCTAGGCCAATCGCCTTCTGTTGATACGTTTTCTACAAAGCTAAGCTCTCCAGTTTCCTCGTTCGCTTTAAAGATGGCGAGACTGTTATGACCACGATTTCCCGAATATACAAATTTCCCATCAGAAGTGATATGAATTGCACTTCCTTGGTTGTTTTCAGTAAAGCCTTCTGGGATTGTACGAATTGTTTGGTTGATTGTAAAGCTTCCGTTTTCCTTCTGATAATTTAAAACGATGACCTCTGAACTGAACTCTGTTACGAGATAAACGATATTTTCCAGTTTAGGATGGAAAACCAAGTGTCTGGGACCACTGCCAGCAGGAAGCTCTACACGATTCACTTCTGTTAATATCCCATCTTCATTAACCGTATACGTTGAGAGCAAATCACCGCCTAAATCAATTGCAACCAGATAGGCTTCATCTGGAGTCATACTTGAAAAATGGACATGTGATTTTTCTTGTCTCGGATCTGGACCACTTCCGTTGTGTTGAATAGAAGAGACAACAGGGCTGATGGTTCCATTCTCTTGATCTAGCAAATAGGACTCGACTGTTCCTTTATGATAGTTTGTACTAAATAAGAAACGGTGCATTTGATCGGTATTCACATGACAAGGATTTGGTCCCTTCGCCATTTGTTTATTTAAAAATCTCAGCTCACCTGTAGACTTGTCAATAGAGTAAGCGGCGATTCCACCCTTATCATCTTCGGTTGCAATCGCGTATAAATAGTTTTTATCATCTGTGATGTTCAGGTATGTTGGGTTTCCAATTTCAGCTGCAACCTTTATATCGGAAATCTTTGCTTCCTCAGTATCAAGTGTAAAAGAATAAACCCCTTTACTATCCTTCTTCGTATACGTTCCAATAAATCCAGTATATTTCATAAGTTAGACAATTCCCCTTTCAACCTTATTTTCTCTATCATACCCTTTTTAGGAGGTGCCTGTCACTTCCCGAGTTTTGTCGAATATTCAGGATTCTCCCATTCAGAGCAATACGTACGATCATACTCGAAAGGTAATTGATAGAATATTTCCCTACTTATTAGTACAATAAACACAAATAAAATTTACCAGGAGGCAGTTCAATGAATCTAATTGCAATCGATTTAGACGGAACGTTGCTGGCAGAGGATGGTTCGATTACTGAAGAAAACACAAAGGCAGTTCGTGACGTACAGCAAGCTGGAAATATCGTAATTATTTCTTCGGGACGTTCGCTTCATGACACGAAGCAAATTCTTCTTGATGCAGAATTGGAATGTCCAATTATTACAGGCAACGGGGCAATTGTATTTCATAATGAAGAAATACTGCAAAACCTTTATTTAGAACCGGAGCTTATTAAGGAATTAATAGAAATCGTTGAAGAAAATGGGTTATATTTCGAAATTTATACGAACCAAGGGGTATATGTGGAGGAGGCAGGAAGGAATATTCTTGAGCAGGAAGTACAACAACTTCAGAACGGAGATGCTGATTTTGCAGCTGTAGTTGCGAATAAAATTATCGACATTCAATTTAAACAAAATGGACTTACCTATGTGCTGAATTATCATGATGTCGATTATGAGCCATTAGAGGTATATAAAATTTTCGTCCTATCATTTAATCAGCAAGGCCTCTCAAAACTGAAAGATCGTTTAACAAGTCGGAAGGATATCTCGCTAACAACTTCTGGGGTTCAGAAGTTAGAAATCGGCAATCTAGACGCAAGTAAAGGGAATGCATTGACATTTATCGCCAACTACTTTGATGTAGATTTAGAAGATACAGTGGCAATCGGTGATAATCTAAATGATTTATCGATGTTCGAGGTTGCTGGAATGAGCATTGCTATGGGAAATGCGGAAGAAATCGTGAAGAAGCAAGCGACACATGTTACAAAAAGTTGTGAGGAAGATGGGGTCGCATATGGGCTTCGAGAGTTTGTACTGAAGAAATAGGCGTACTTCTTTAGAAATTACATATGTACGTTTTAGTTGGTAGTAAAGGAAGTATATTCGTTTTTCTTTCTACATAAGTGCAACTAAGACATTCGCCCAAAGGAATAGGCGTTTGCCTTGGTTTTCTAAAAGGATGGTGGAATATTGAAGGAATTAATGAAGGCAAATAATTGGTTATCAGGTATACAATGGTTATTCTTTATTTTTACAAATATTGTCGTCATCCCGATTACAGTAGGTGAAGCATTTGAGCTACCACAGGAAAGCATTGTTTCACTATTACAGCTATCGTTTATCGTTACTGGAATTGCATGTATGCTTCAAGCACTAGTCGGGCACGGCCGAGCAGTAATGGAGGGGCAGTCTGGACTCTGGTGGGGCGTTATTCTGACACTAGTAACGACGGCATCTGCACAGGGGATGCCACTAGACGTGTTAGGTGGAAGCATTAGTGTCGGGGTTATCATTTCAGGAATAATTACTGTGATTATCGGGCTATCAGGTCTTGGAACATATCTTGCTAAGCTATTTAATTCTGCGGTAATGGGTGTATTCATGTTTTTACTAGGGGCACAGCTCGTGGGGATTTTTATGAAAGGGATGCTTGGAATTCCATTTGGTAATGCAGCGGAATCGGGAAGTATTCAGCTGCCTATAGCCTTACTTTCGATAATAATTGTCACTATTGTCATTTTTATAAATATCAAAGCAAAACTTAGTATTCGGCGATATAGTTTATTAATTGGTATTATCGCTGGTTGGATATTGTACATAATATTATTCGATTCGGAAACATCTGCAGCGGGGATCGCTGGATTGCAAGTAAGTGTGACACTATTCCCATTTGGAAATCCGAAAGTGGACATTGGGATTATCATCACGATTGTTCTAACTGGATTATTAAATATTGCCAATACATTCGGGGCGCTTAAAGGGACAAACAATATATATAGAAATGAGACGACAAACATACAGTATCGGGCATCATTTACAATAACAGGTGCTGTTTCCGCAATTTCCGGTTTTCTTGGACTTGTCCCATACTCTCCATATGTTTCTTCAATCGGATTCCTTAAGCAAACAGGTGATATTAGAAGACTCCCGTTTGTACTTGGTGGATTTCTCTTCGTATTGATGGGACTAATCCCCCCAGTTGGTGGGTTTTTCTCAACTTTACCACTTAGTGTGGGGAGTGCGGTACTATTCGTATCTTATGTTTTATTATTCCATTCCTCGTTGGATTTCTTTAAGCAGGTCAAGTTTAACACAGTGAATGTATACCGTTCAGCGGTTCCACTATTTGTTGGGATTATTATCATGACAATGCCTGCGAGTTATTTTACAACGCTGCCGAGCATCATTCGGCCTTTGGTCAGCAATGGACTACTGATGGGTATTTTGTTAGCGATTGTTTTGGAGAGTATTGTGGACTGGGATCGGTATGGGGAGTAAGGCAGAGAAAGAGCACAAGTTATGATGATGAATGCTTGGAAGCCATATCAAAGCATTCATCATTAAACAAGTTTTTGCATTTTGCACTTCAGGATTTATCTATAGCTTCACTCCAATCTCCCTTACTTTTTTGCTATCCAATCTAATAGGTCTTTCCTCATATGTCGATTTATGGTACTATTTACTTATAATTTATCTAATATAACAATCTGAAAAATCATTTTTATATATTGCAAGATTGATAGACTATGATTTGAAGAAATAAAAAGAAAGTGAGTGTATTAACCAAAACAAATAGTGCAACACATTGTCCTGGTCATTAGAAAAATGGCCAATTTTGTATGTGAAAATTTATTCAAAGTAATTCACAAGCTAGATACATAGAATTAGATTGGATTAAGTAAATTAATTTAGGGGGAATAGAATTGCAGAAAAATAGACGATTGACAAACCAGGTTTTTGGAATTTTCCTATCGTTTCTTATGATTTTTTCAATGCTTTCACCTGGACTTGCAAGTGCGCAGTCGAATGAGAGAGCTTATTCTTCAGTGAAAGATTCGGAAGAAGTAGCAGAGGAAAAGGTAAGTGCTAGTCTATCGAAAGCATTTGATGCTAAAGATAGTGTAACTTTTTTAATAAAGTTTAAAGAGAAATCGGATTCCATACAGGTTGCAAAAGATGCAAAAGCAAAGGCAGAAAAAACAAAACTTTCTAGTTATAAGCAAGAGTATGCACAGCGCTCTGCTGTTATATCAGAGTTAAAAGCAACTGCACAGCAATCACAAGGGAATGTGAAGCAATATCTTGAGCAAGAGGTTGAAAAAGGAAATGCAAAAGACGTCGAATCATTTCATATTGTAAATGGAATGGCTGTTACAGCTACGAAAGAGGTAGCAGAAAAACTAGCGACTTTTCCTGAAGTAGAAAAGATTATACCAAATGAACAGATTCAGCTAAATACTAAGGTTGAGAAAGGAGAAGCTATACCTCAATCAACGATTGAAGATGTGGAGTGGAATGTTGAGCGCGTTGGTGCACCCGATGTTTGGGAAAGGGGCATTGATGGTTCAGGTGTTGTGGTAGCGGTTATCGATTCTGGTGTCGATTGGAATCATCCAGCATTAAAAGAAAAATATCGTGGTTACAATCCAAATACAAAACAAGTTGAACATACATATAGCTGGTTTGATGCATATGCTGGAAAGACCACGCCATATGACGATAATAGTCATGGAACACACGTGGCAGGGACAATCGTTGGTGGTGAGCCGAATGGGGAAAATCAAATTGGTGTTGCCCCCGGCGCCCAGTGGATTGGCGTAAAGATTTTAGGTGCTGATGGTAAGGGATGGAGCACAGATATATTACGAGGAGCTCAGTGGACATTAGCTCCAGGCGGAGATCCGGACAAGGCTCCAGATATAGTTAATAATTCATGGGGTGGCGGACCAGGAATTAATGAATGGTTCCGTGAAATGGTCATTAACTGGAGAGCAGCAGGTATATTCCCAGAATTCTCAGCTGGAAATGACGGAAGCGGGGCTGGAACAATTGGCGTACCTGGTAATTATCCAGAATCATTTGCAACAGGTGCAACCGATTTTTATGATGATTTAGCTGTCTTTTCATCAAGAGGACCTTCTCCGTACCCTGGTGAGGTGAAGCCAGATATTTCTGCTCCTGGTCAGAATATTAGATCCGCGATGCCTGGTGGGGGATATGGAGGAAAGAGTGGAACTTCAATGGCTGGACCAGCAGTATCTGGTGTCATCGCACTTCTTTTATCTGCAGATTCGAGCTTAACCGTTGATGAAGTAGAGCAGACACTTATCGAGACAGCCATTCCATTAACCAATTGGCAATATAGTCAAACTCCTAATAATGGTTTCGGATATGGATTAGTTGATGCAAAAGCAGCAGTAGCATCGGTAATAGGTGAAGAAGGGAAAATTGAAGGACAAGTCACCACAAAAGAAGGTTCGCCAATAAGTGCAGAAGTAAGTGTGCTTGAAACGGGACGTTCTGTCATGACCAACCCAGATACAGGAAGCTACACATTGCCACATAATTCTGGGACTTATACGGTACTAGCTGAAGCATATGGATTCAATGCACAAGAAAAATCCGTAGCAATTGGTGAGACAGGAACTGTGAAAGCTGATTTTACTTTGGTAGAAAATCCGAAAGCAACGTTATCTGGAAAGGTAACGGATCAGCGGACAGGTGAAGCTATCGAGGGAGCAACTCTAATATTTTTAGAGGATGCGAATATTGCACCAATAGTATCGGACAGAAATGGTAATTATTCACTCACAGCTTATGTAGGATCGTATACATTAAAAGTGATGGCTGAAGGTTATCATGGACAAGAAATAGCAGTAACACTTACTAAAGATTTGAGCCAAAATATTACATTGAAGCCGTTCTACACCATTCCAAGTGGAGAAATTTATTATGATGACGGAACAGCAGAAGATGCATCTGCATATTATTACCCTGATAATGGTTGGGCAGTAAAAATGTCCCTGCCTGAGGGAAGAGATTCGGGAATTGTTACAGATGGGGTATTTAAATTCTATAATAGTAATTGGCCATTCCCAGGGGGCACAGCTTTTCAAGTAGAAGTTTGGGATGCTTCTGGTCCAAATGGGATGCCTGGAGAAAAACTTGCTGGTCCGATAGAAGCGGAAGCAATTAGAGATTTGAACAAATGGACAGTTGTTAATTTACGAGATTATAATATTCAAGTCGAAGGCGACTTTTATATGGTTTATATACAATCAAACGTAGATTACCTTTCACCTGGACTGGCATTTGATGGAACTAGCCAATTTAGCGGACGGAATTATTCGTATCATTCAGGTGAATTTGAATCATCACCTGCAGAAGATGGAAACATTATGATTCGTGCTCGTGTCGCACATGAAGTTGACGCACCAGTCATAACATCACCTCAAGCAGGACTTTTAACGAATAAATCGGCAGTAAATGTTGAGGGTACAGCATCACCTAAAACATCAGTCCAATTATTAAATAATGGTGAGCTGGTTGAAACCATTAAAGTTAGCGACAATGGCACCTTTGCTATTTCAACAGAATTAACAGAAGGTGGAAATGAATTAATTGCGGTGTCAACGATAAATGGTGAAGAAGGTATTGAATCGACCCCAGTTAACGTAACGCTTGATTCACAGGCACCAACATTAACAATCGACAGTCCCAAAAATGGAATTGAAACGAGTCAAGGAACAGTTACAGTAGAGGGGACAGTTGCCGATAAACATTTAGATTTTGTAGAAGTAAACGGAGCAAAGGCAACTATAACAAAGAACAAGTATAATAAACAGATTGAACTTAAGTCTGGAAAAAATGAAATCAAGGTTATAGCAGCAGATAAATTAGGGAACAAGCAATCCGAAACGATTAGCGTAATTTCGGATCAGACTGCTCCTACTATTGGAAAATTAGAACCATCGAAGAATCAAACTGTTTTCCCAGGAGATAAAGTCGAAGTCTCGTTTGAGAGTAATAAAAAAGGTGGAAAAGCAAGCTTTGAAGTGAAGCTTCCGAAAGATGCACCTAAAATTACGATGGAAGAAGTGACACCTGGTAATTATAAAGGTACTTGGACAGTTCCAGCGAAACTTAATTTGGATAATGTTAGTATCCAAGTGAACATAACCGATAAAGCTGGAAATATTACTGCGCAGGAAACAGCTGGGAAATTAAATATTGTCTCAGAAAAAATGGATCGTATTTCAGGTTATTCACGGTACGATACAGCAATCGAAATCAGTAAAAAAGGTTGGAGCAGAGCGAACACGGTTATCCTATCGCGTGGGGATAATTTTGCAGATGCATTGGCAGGCGTGCCGCTAGCGCATAAATTAGATGCACCAATCCTAATGACGCCTGGTAATAAACTATGGGATAATACAATGAAAGAAATTAATCGACTCGGTGCAAAAAATGTCGTGATACTAGGTGGAGAAGTAGCTGTAAGTAAAGCTGTTTCAGACAAACTTGAAAAATCCGGACTTAAAGTACGACGTATTTCTGGACATTCCAGATATGATACAGCCGCAGTAATCGCTGCTGAAGTTGCACCTAAGGGCACTGGAAAAGTTGTAGTAGCAAATGGAACGGACTTCCCAGATGCATTATCTGTTGCCTCACATGCTGCAAAGGAAGGTTTACCAATTCTATTAACACAATCTAATAAACTTCCAGATGCAACAAAGAACAAAATTAAACAGCTTGGTGCGAAGCAAACAATTGTAGTTGGTGGAGAAATTGCTGTTTCGAAAAAGGTTGAAGCACAACTTCCGAAAACGACTCGATTAAGTGGTCGTAGCCGCTATGACACAAATATTGCGATCTCTGAACATTTCGGAGTAGCAAGCAAGCATTTGTATGTAGCAACAGGGAAAAACTATGCAGATGCCCTAACTGGCGCTGTACTTGCAGCGAAGAATGATAGTACAATTCTTCTCGTACACAATGCAGTACCTGGTTCAACTGCGAGCTATATTACAAAACAAGGCACAAGCCAAATTTCCATCTTTGGTGGAGAGATTGCCATAAGCAAGGATGTAGCAAGCAAGCTGGAAAAGCTAATTAAATAAGTGCTTTAAAAGAACTCAGTTTCCGATTTATACGGATTGCTGAGTTCTTTTCTAATAAACGAACTGACAAAATTCGGGGAGTGACAGGCACAATAGCACTATACATAAACCGGCAAAATATAGTATGATAATATTATATTTGATATACGAGGAGATTATGGAATGTGTGGTATTGTTGGATTTACTAATAGCAAGCTAAAGATAGATAATGATAAAGTCATAGCGAATATGATGAACACAATAGGGCATCGTGGCCCCGATAGTGATGGGCATTTTTCAGACGATAAAGTGACACTTGGTTTTAGACGTCTGCAAATTATAGATTTAACAACAGATGCAAGCCAGCCAATGTACAATGAAGACGACTCAATTGCACTTATATTTAACGGGGAAATTTACAATTATCATGCATTAATGGATGATTTAATTGCAAAAGGACATACCTTCAAAAGCCAAAGTGATACAGAAGTGATTATCCATGGTTATGAAGAGTATGGGGTTGATATTTTACAAAAGCTAAGAGGGATGTTCGCTTTTGCGATTTGGGATAAAAAAGCAGATCACCTCTTTATTGCTCGTGATTTCTTTGGTATTAAGCCACTTTATTATACAGAGAATACAACGGATAATTCATTTATTTTTGGTTCGGAAATAAAGACCTTTTTGAAGCATCCTTCGTTTAATAAGGAATTGAATAAGGATTCACTTAAGCCATATTTAACTTTCCAATATTCTGCACTTGATGAGACGTTTTTCAAAGGGGTTTATAAATTAAGACCTGGCCATTATATGATTTATAAAAATGGGAAAATGGAGATTAACTCTTATTGGGATATTAACTTTGATGCAGAAGAAAATACCCTTGAGTATTATGTTGATAAAATCAAAGAAACGATGGAGGAATCCGTTAGTTATCATCGAATCAGTGATGTGAAGGTTGGCTCATTTTTATCCGGTGGTGTCGATTCAAGTTATATCACTGCATTATTAAAGCCTGATAAGACGTTCTCTGTTGGGTTTAAGGATTATGAAGGTGTGTTCAATGAAACGAATTTAGCGGAAGATCTGTCAAAACAACTTGGCATTGAAAACCACAAGAAAATTATTGATGCAGATGAATTTTTTGATGTGATTCCAACGATTCAATATCATATGGACGAGCCACAATCAAATCTGTCTTCCGTACCGCTTTATTTCTTAGCGGAGTTAGCTAGTAAGCATGCAACCGTGCTTTTATCTGGAGAAGGTGCGGATGAAATATTCGGTGGTTATGCTTGGTATGATAAGACCAACTCAGAGAAGAAGTATGAAAAAATCCCATTCTTCATTCGTCGTCTATTCTCAAACATCAGTAAAGGTTTGCCTGAGAATCGAATCACGAACTTCTTAGTAAAAGGCGGTCTAAAGGTTGAAGAACAATTTATTGGTGAGGCAAAAGTATACAAAGAAGAAGATGCATTAAAAGTTTTACAAAATAGTTATAAACAAGGCCCATCACCAATTGAAGTCGTTCGTGAGTCTTATCTGAAAGTTAAAGGGAAAGACGATGTAACGAAGAAACAATATATCGATATGAAGCACTGGTTGCCGGGAGATATACTACTAAAAGCAGATAAGATGAGCTCGGCGCATTCGATCGAGCTACGTGTGCCATTTTTGGATAAAGAAGTAATGGAAATGGCTGCGAAAATTCCTGCACATCTAAAGGTAAATGACAAAGATACAAAATATGTGCTGCGAAAAGCTGCAAATGAAGTATTGCCAGACGCTTGGGCTAATCGACCAAAAGTCGGCTTCCCTGTTCCATTTAGAGACTGGATCAAACAAGAGAAATATTACAAGCAAGTGAAAGCTGTTTTTGAAGCAGAATATGCGAAAGAATTCTTCCATACAGAAGCAATTGTTGGGTATCTTGATGAACATTATACTGGGAAGGCAAACCGGGCGCGATATGTTTGGACTGTATATGTTTTCTTAATTTGGTATAAGCGATTTTTCATCGATGAAGATGTTAATGTCACATTGTAAAGTTTTAAGATAAAATTATATGAAGCAGATAAGTGGACCTGAGCCTGCTTGTCTGCTTTATTGCAATAAAGGAGCATTTTATTGTGAAACTGATTATCCGCAATACCATTCTCTTTTTCCTGCTTTTCCTAGGGATTTTTATTGCAGGTACACAGGGAGATAAGGTTTACGCGATGATTGCAGACTTTTTAGAGCAGGACAGCGGGGTATTGACCGTTGTTAGTGTTGATGCTCAACGGGGCTATCCAATCAAAAACAGTAAATTTCAGATCATAGATGCAGAGAAGAATGAAGTAATAGAGGTAATCGAGACATCGATTGATGGTGTCGCTACGACCAGTTTATTGCCTCTCTCCCGAAACTACTATGTGCAGCAAACAAATGTATTAGAGCCATATCAATTGAATACGGATCAGCATGAGTTAATGTTAAGCAGCGAGAATAATCGAATTACGATTGAAAATAATGTCCCAGGCTTTATAAAGGACTATAAACGAACAGAGGAGAAAGATATTGAGGTTACATCGGTTCAACTTCCTGTAGAATCAATTTTACAAACTCCAGAACTTCCAAATGGTTGTGAAGTAACAGCACTTGCAGCAGTTCTCGACTATTATGGATATGAAACAAATAAATTGGAATTAGCAGATAAATATATGCCTAAGATTGCATTTACCCGGTCAAATAATAAACTCGTCGGTGCGGACCCGCATCAGGCCTATGCAGGTAATCCAAGAAGCGAACAGCAAGGATTCTTTAGCTATGCAGAACCAATTGTTCATACAGCAGAGCGTTATTTCGCTGTGAATAATGATGAGAGTCATACAGTCAAAAATATTAACGGAAGTTCTGAACAAGACATCTATCAGTTACTTTCTGAAGGTATCCCGGTGATAATGTGGACAACGGTTGATATGAAAGAGCCCCGAGTTAATTATTCCTGGTATATTAAAGGGACAACCGAAAAGATTAATGTTCCAACAAATTCGCATACCGTTGTGTTAACTGGATTTAAAGATGATAACGTGTTTGCAATGGACCCTTTGAAAGGACATGTCACATATCAAGCAGAGCATTTGTTTAATATTTTTGAGCAGGCTGGTGGACATGCGATGATCGTGTATTGAGCATGAGACTTGCAGTGGCTATTGCTTTGGGTGGAGCCCATGCTGCCGAACTTGATTAAATCCATTCAAATTTAAATCGGCTATCCATTTTGGATAGCCGATTTAATCATTTTCTATTAAATTTACTGCCGCTGCTTTTTGCTCGTAGTTTATCCATCAAGATAGCTGATTTTTGAGCTGCGGCGTTTGCTGCCGACTCGTCGATGGCTAGTATTTTATAGCTGTCATTCGACTTTTCTAAATGGAATACTGTCTGCTGTTTACTTCCAGATGGCAATTCTGCTTTTGGGATAATGAATTCATCACTTATTTCTTCAATAAGGATGATAGCTTTATCACCCTCGAAGCGATCCAGAATACCCTTCATTGTTTACCCTCCTACACATGCAATTCCTTCATTTTTTATATCAGCAATTCTTGCAGGGTCAATTCCTTTGATATGGGTGAGCCCGTCCACAGAATCATACGGTCTTAGATCGATTAAATCCTGTGCTCTTTCAGGTCCAATATGAATTATTTCCTGTACTTCCTCAATCGATGCTTGATTAATATTGATACATGAAGATGAATTAACATTTTCTTCGCTTGTCGCAGCTTCTTCATTCTCATTAGTTGCATTTGCAGAAGCCCTACTCGGCGGGCTTACAGTCCCATCCTTATTCGTTTCAATACTATAATCTTCCCCATCGGTCGTAACGATAATCGTGCCATTTACATCTGTACCGTATAGTTCAATTCCAGCATTTTGCACGGATGATACAACCCCTGGACTCGGGTGGCCATAGCTATTGTCTAATCCCGCGCTATAAATGGCGACAGATGGACTGACAGCCTTGAGAAATGCCGGGTCAGTGGACGTGTTCGACCCATGATGACCAAGCTGTAAAATATCTGCTTGGATATCAATACCAGTACCAATCATTTCCAATTCTTCACTTGTGCCAGCATCACCAGTAAAGAGAAATTTCGTATTACCATATGTAAACAGAATGGAAATGGATTCCTCATTCGTATTGCCAGAAATCGACGATGGATAAAGGATATCCAGCTGAAGCGGGCCGATGTCAAATGATTCTCCAGTTCTTGGTTCATGGTAGTCTGCATCACTTGCAATTACTGCCTCAAGTGCATTTTGAAAGGTTTCGGAAGAACTTTCATTTCCTGAAAGCCATACTTCCCCTGTATCGTAAGTTCTTACGATTTCTCCTAATTGGCCGATATGATCTGCGTCTGGATGACTCACGATAATTAAGTCGATAGATGAAATGTTTTGGTCAGCTAAATAGTTTACAACATCATTTCGATTCCAATCCCCAGTATCATAAAGTATTGTGTATGAATTTTGTTGATCTGAATACTGAAGTAACGCAGCATTTGCTTGTCCAGCATCAATGTAATGCACTTTTAGCTCGTTTAGATTTGTATTACTGCTAGGCTCTTCACTTGTCTGTTTCGATGATGAAGAGTCTGCCACAGCTGAACTATCTGCTTCATCAGTTGTTTTCTCATTTTCGCTCTCAGTAGCTATCTCTGTATGCTTCTCAGCTTCATGAAGAGGATTATCTTGTAATGTTTCCTGTTCTGCCCCTTGTCCACAAGCAACTAATAGAACAGAGAGAATCATAGAAAGAAATAATCTCATTTGTTTACCCCCTTAAGGTGTGCGTATTTGAGTGCCTATGCTCGTTTGGGTGTCTGGCACTTCCCGGTTTTTGTCAAAATTTGACGATAGAATCTATTAAAGTCATTTTTTATATTCGGTATCCTATTAATAATTCAATTTCTCTCTAGGATTAAATTGAATTATTGCGACTGAAAATTGCTTGATAATTGAATTTCCTTTGTTTGCGTTTTTAATAATACTATTTTATCTTAAAAAGGGTGGGTTAGTATGGCTAGGAAGAGGCGTATTTGGTTACCTAATTCATTTTACCATATCATTTCTCGGGGAAATAGGCGAGGTGCGCTTTTCTATGAGGAGCCTGATTATAAAATGTTCCGCCATCTACTTCATCAAGTGAAACAAAAAATACGATTTGAGCTTGCCTCTTATTGTCTGAAAATCATTTCTATTTACAAATGCGTTCCACAGATCAACCTATCTCAAAAATCATGTCACTAGTAAATAAGCGCTACGCTGATTATTATTAGAATACTAAGGTTTAACCAAGCCTTTAGGTTACAGCCTTAGTTGCACTTATGTAGTAAGAAATGTTTTATACTTTCTTAACTACCAATAATAAACACGGAATAACCGGCCATGTTTTTGAACAACGATTCTTTGATGAGCGGATTTCCACTCTCCTAAGCATGCTGAAAGTGAGCCGTTACATCCATCTTAATCCGGTTAAAGCAGGAATGGTAAGCAATCCTGAAAGTTATCGGTGGAGCAGTTATCGGCAATATTATCATATTTCGAATGCTAGACTATTAGATTTTTTCTCTGGAAATGAGCAGGAAAAGCGGAAGCAATACCATGCGTTTTTGTATATTGAAGAGGATGAGATACAGTCAGAAGAATTCTTGATAACACTGTGAGGAAAAAATAGATGAAGCATCAATCAAAAGAGAATAGAGTTGCGTTTTATTTACAGTTTGCTATATTTCTCGGTACTCTCTTATTGATTCTAATAATACTAGAATACGGGATATTCGGAACAATCTTAGGATCGAGAGATTTTGAATTGGTTAACGAAACTCAAATAACTATAAGTGGAGTTCTCGATCGCTGGGAAAGTGATGAGAGTGCAGTTATCCTCATCGAGGAATCAAATACGGAAATCGTTGTGCCGAAACATAATCTTCCCATTGGGAGTCGAGTAAATTCATGGTTTCAGATTGTGATGGAAGATGATGTAATAGAACATATTTTGATAGATTATGAGAAAACAAAACTAGAGAACAAGAAAGCCTTGCAGTTAAAACAATGTTTGATTCGTCTGAGGGAAAAATAGTCTTCACTCTATTTAATAAGCGGTAATATCCCTTAATAGTGGTAAAGTTATAGCATTAAAATAATGACATATTACAAGGTGATTATACATGAAAGACGATATCAGAAGAATACATATTATGGGTTCAATAGGGAGTGAAAAAACAACATTAGTAAGAGATTTATTTTCTAAAATGAATATCCCATATTATGAATTGGATATCGTTGTTCGGATTAGAAGTCAAAATGGTGATATAAAAAGAACCGTTGCTGAACGTAATGAATATTTAAGAAAAATTATTTAACAACATTATTGGATTATTGAAGGAGTTCACCATACATGAGTATCCCCATGTATTCAAAATGCTGATTTAATCATATTTTTAGATACTAATTATTCACTAAGAAAATTTAGGATTATCAAGAGATTTATCATGCAAAAAAACGGTTTTGAAAAAGCAAATTATAAACCGACATATAGAATATTGAAAGATCTATAGCTATAATGCCGTCTTTGAACGTGAGAGTAAGCCAGAAATATTTGATATTTTAAAACACTATAATGAGAAGTTAATCATTTTAAATAACTCAAGCCATTTGAATGATTCGATAGTCTAATTGATAACTAGTGGTTACACGAGTGTGCTGTGGTACTTTCAAAATGGAAATTGTGAATTACTTGATTTCGTGATTTAGGATAAATTAGTTATTAAATTGCATAATAAATTTAGACGCAAGTTTGGATGAACCATCATTTATCGGAACTTGCGTATTTTAATCGACAATTAACGACAAAAATCGGGTAGTGACAGGCACCCCCCTTTTAATGTAGAATTGTTTTGGTGAATTCATTTAAAGGAGTAATTGGTGATGAATAATAATAATGATGTAAATCAGAATGAGTCAAGAACATATGTAGAGGTTATTGGCGATACTGTTTATGATAAACATTTAATAGCGACCATTTGTATTAGTTTAATTTTTAGTTTGGGGGCATTTTTAATCGGAAAAAGCATTTTCCCACGTTTTGCCCCAGAAACAATGGTACAGTCTTATTCCTTATTGCTTGGAATTGCTGGCAGCCTAGTCGGGCTAGTTGTAAATGCGCTTTTGTTTAAGCCGAAGCGTACGCTAAATGAGACGGCGAATACAAGTGAGGAATTAAAAGAGGTATATGAAGAACTACAATTTGATTTAGCTGAAGAACGTGTTGCAATTTTGAATGATCCGGTATTACATAAGGAAATGAAAGAACTCGGAATTGCGGAGATGTATCTAGCTGAAAAGGAGGATCCTAAGAATTGAGTACGTTAATGATTGCGATTGTCTTCGCTATTATAGGGGGTGTGCTGTTTACACTGATTGGTGTCGTGTCAGGATCAGATGAAACAGCCGTATTAGTGCCGTTCACTTTGATTGTCGTATTATTAGGCACACCGCCAGAGGCTGTGTTTGCTTTCTTTATGTCGGCAATCTTAGCAAAACACTTAACCCATGCGATTCCCACTGCATTAATGGGAGTACCAGGTGACACGTTAGCTGCGCCAATGCTTGAGCATGCTAACTTTTTAAGAAGAATTGGACTTCCGCACATCGCCCTTCGCAAAATGATTTCTGGTGGAGTGATTGGTGCATTTATTGCCCTGCCAATATCTTTGTTATTTGCGATGTTCCTTAGTCAATTTGGGGAATTCTTTCAGGAAAACGCAGGGATTATCTTTACTGCAGCGGCAGTCCTAATCGGCTATTTTTCAAAAGGTCGCTGGGTCAGTGTTTTACTAATACTCCCAGTTGCCCTTATTTTCCAAGGTTTAGGGTTGATTAGTTCATCCATTCTTGATAAATCACTTTCAATCAGCTTCTTTTTAGGAATAGCGATTGGGCCGATGTTAGTTGATTTATTACTAGCAACATCGAAGAGTGCTCGTCCAATGGTAGAAAAGAAGGAAATGAATGAGTACAAGCTTGCTCCAGAGAAAAAGGCATGGTCGGGTTATTTTCCAAACCCATTTAAAGTGCTAACGAAAAAGCAAGCAGGTCAAGTTGCAGGCACTTCCTTCCTGTCCTCATTCACATTTGCTTTAAGTCCAGTTGGAATGACCTCACTAATGGGTGAATTAATTGGTTCAAGAATAAAGGGCCAATACAAAAAGGCAACAAGCAGTCTAGCAACGATGAACGGAGTAACGGAATCAACGTATGTTGCTGAAACAATCATCCCATTAGTTGCATTCGGGATACCGCTTAGCCCAGTTACGCTTGGACCTGCATCAGCACTATTTAATGCACCACCAGTGTATTCAACGGATCCGGTCCATAATTTGCACACGATGCTAGAACCGATGGATTTCTTTATCTATGGATTAATTGGGCTCATGATCGCAGCGTTAATTGCCTATCCGTTTTCGATGAATTATGCTCGAAAGGCAACCGTCTTTATCATGAAGAAAGTGAACCAAGAAGCAATTATCGGCATGTTTATTGGTATTGTATGTCTACTAGCGTTTTATGAAGGGGAACTGACTGGAGTACTTGTGACATTCGCAGTAGCAGTCGTTGGTGGCATGCTAAATCGCTTCCTCGGGCTTGGAGTAGGAGTACAATTCATGATTTACTACGGTTCAAGCTGGATGATTACGACATTATTAGGATAGGGAGGTGCCTGGCACTCCTCGAGTTTTGTCGAATGAAAAGAGTCAATCTGCCTGTGTATTTATAAAATACCAGGCTTTTTTATGTTCTGAACTCTAATCAACACTGGCTTGCAGTTTATTCGACTGTTTTCTGCATATTTCGGGAGTGACAGGCACCCAAGATAAACCTTTGATTTAATAGATATTACCTTGTATAATGAGTGTAGGAAAGTCTATTGAAACAATATTTTGAAGATAATAATTTTAGTATGGGGGTTACGTGTTGAGCTGGCAGACGAACTACGAGAAATGGAAGCAATTTGAGAACCTGGATGTAGAATTGAAGGGTCAACTTGATGAAATCGAGAATGATCCAAAGCAATTGGAAGATAGTTTTTATAAGACACTCGAATTCGGTACAGGTGGAATTCGCGGCGAGATTGGACCAGGTACAAACCGAATGAATATTTATTCTATCCGTAAAGCAACAGAAGGCCTTGCCAGGTACATCGAAGCACATGGTGAGGAAGCGAAGAATCGTGGGGTAGCAATCGCATATGATTCTCGATTTAAATCACCTGAATTTGCAATGGAAGCGGCTAAGACGCTTGGAAAACACGGAATACATACATATGTTTTTGAATCATTACGTTCCACACCAGAGCTTTCTTTTGCAGTAAGATATTTGCATGCATATAGTGGGATTGTTATCACTGCCAGTCATAACCCACCTGAATACAATGGTTACAAGGTTTATGGAGAAGATGGGGCTCAGGTTTCGCTAGCAGTAGCAGAAGAAATCATTTCAAAAGTGAACGAAGTAGAAAATGAACTAGAGGTTAAAGTCGGTGGTGAGGAAGAACTAAAAGCTGCTGGTATCCTGAATATAATTGGAGAAACCGTTGACAATGCTTACTTAAAACAATTGCAAACGATAAATGTTAATCCAGATGTGATCAAGCAAGTTGCAGATGATTTTAAAATTGTCTATACACCTTTACATGGAACGGGAAATGTCCCTGTTAGAAAAGGATTGGAAGCACTCGGTTTTAAACATATACAAGTTGTTAAAGAGCAGGAACTTCCAGACTCGAGCTTCCCAACTGTTACATCACCAAACCCTGAAGAACATGCTGCATTTGAAATCGCTATTCAATATGGCGAAAAACTTGGTGCAGATATGCTTCTTGGAACGGATCCGGATACAGACAGAGTAGGGGTAGCAGTACGTAATAGTAAAGGGGAATATGAGGTGTTGACTGGAAATCAGGTTGGCGCACTATTACTTCATTATTTGATAACAGAAAAGCAGAAGCAAGGAACGCTTGCAGAAAATGCTGTTGTATTGAAAACGATTGTAACATCTGAACTTGGTCGTGACATTGCAACTGCAAATGGATTAGAAACGATTGACACATTGACAGGGTTTAAATTTATCGGTGAAAAAATCAAGGAATATGAATCAACAGGGGAATATCGCTTTTTATTCGGCTATGAAGAAAGCTATGGCTATTTAATCGGTGATTTCGTCCGTGACAAAGATGCAGTCCAAGCATGTATGCTTCTTGCTGAAGTTGGTGCCTATTATAAATCGAAAAACATGACTTTATACGAAGGACTTATAGCAGTTTTTGAGCAATATGGCTATTATAAAGAAGGATTACAGTCACTTACATTAAAGGGTAAAGATGGAATCGAACAGATTAATACAATTTTAACGGCGTTCCGTAATGATCCACCACAAGTGATTGCAGGTAAGCAAGTTTCTGTGGTTGAAGACTATCTAACAAGTAAACGTATTTTAGCAGGGAATAATGTGGAAGAAGAAATCCTCTTGCCAAAATCGAATGTCTTGAAATATCAATTAGCCGACGGATCATGGTTCTGCCTTCGTCCATCTGGAACTGAACCGAAAATCAAATTTTATTTTGGTGTTAAAGGTGAATCACTGGAAGCAAGTGAAAAGGCATTAAATACATTAAGTGATGCAGTAATGCGTCGGGTTGATGAGGAAATTCAGTAGTAGATTACACATTTCTATCATGTCGAATTATTTCTTAACAAATTACTGGAAATAATACCTATAAAAGCGGCGGCAGTCGTTTTCCGATGTACAGGGAGAGTGGAAGATTGTTAAAGTTATGCGGTCTTTCTATAAATTGAAGAGTCTTATACTCTTATCCAATAGAAAACTAGGGTTTAGCCATGCCTTTAGTTGGCAGAACTGCCATCATTGCATTTTATAGGTATGAATTTCTTAACTAAAAAAACTGGTATTCAATCTCTTTTGAATACCAGTTTTTTTATTACATGATAACTTCCTAACTATTCATCAATAGAAAGAAATTTCCGTTTAGAATTATCCTTTGGGACAGTAATTTTTAGTATTCCATTTTTAAAAGAAGCTTTTGTTTCTTCTTCAGGAATCGTAAATGGAAGTGTAATGATACGTTCTTTTTGTTGGAAATATTGTTTTTTACTGTAGGAAGCACGGTTGTTTTCTATAATATTTGACTCGACTACATCAATTCTAATTTTATTATCGATGATCTCAAGCTGAATTTGTTCGGGTTTATAACCCTGTAAGGATGCTTCAATAATAATAGCTGTATCGGTTTCATTTACATCAACCCAAAAGGATCTAAGCGGAATATGGTTATTGATTTGCTTGAATGATTGATTGAAAAGATTATCCATACGACCCATGAAATCACGAAGGGGCCTCATATCCAAATCAAACCTATCTAACCGTATGTTTTTAGGATCCAATTGCTTTCACTCCTTTATCACAATATCTATTGATAAAATATGTGAAAAGAAAAGAAAGGTTTGGGTGTTTGACATCGTGCCCGGAATTTCTCGAATTTTGACAATATTAGTTGATAAATTATATAAAAGTATGCGAGAAAAAATAGTATTATTAAAAATTGTTTGGATGCAGAACCCCCGACCTACCTAAAGCTATGAATCGAATATATCATCAGCCATAGATTTAGCCCCTAAACCAAACTCCCAATCGCTCCAACATATGCTCCCTTCTCTAAATATAGTGGCTCATACGGCATCATTTCCTGAAAGCTGCCCAGCACCTTTTTCAAAGGTTTATTTCCATTAAGTGTACTGCCCACAAAAACGATTTTTTCTGTGCCAGTTGCTACAGCTGCTTGTCCTGCTAAGGAAATAATTGTCTCGCCAATTAATTGAATAAGACTTGCTATATGGTCCCCGGTAGTTGCATGTTCATTTAAATGAGCTTTGCCAAAGTTTGCAGCAGTTAATTCTCCTAATAAGGGGGCATGACTAGGTGTGTAAATATCTTTAACCAATAGATCACTGTTCTGCCGGTTCCCATTTTCCGCAAGTGAAATGATACTCTGAAATTCCACCTCACCAGTTAGCAGTTTTCCTAGTCCCATTAATGTGCCACCACCAATTCCACTTCCTAAGAGGCGATTGTGAGTTTCCCCAGCAACATGGAAGACAGATGTTCCAGTGCCAATACTTGTGATAAGATAACTGTCAGGGATGCCTCTGTGCTCCTTCTCTAGCAAAAGGCGTGTGCCATCTATAATCGCTTGAAATTCTTCTTTTAAATGGCTTTTTTGCTTTACAACATCTTGCAAATATCCGCTTTTTCCGCCAGTTAAATAAAGCTCTGCCCCTAATGAAATGCTGTTCAACCATTCTAATAATGAATCCATTTGCGAGAAAGTCTTGAAAACGAACTCATTATTGTCTTCATAAGCTACTTTGATTAACGAACCCCCAGCATCAATCCCTACTTTCTCTACCATAGAATCTATTCCCCCTTATCTGTTATACTTGAAATCATAAAGGAAAGGGTTCACCAGGACAAATATTAAGCTTAATCTTCTTTCTATTTGGCATAACAGTAGTTTGTCACGTAAAATAGAATTAAATGAAACTTTTTTACTAGGTTAATCGTAAGAATTATTGATTCCAAAAAAATTTGGATTGATATAGGAGTTGATTATTTGCTGGCGTTTTTACAATTTATGTTAAGAGGAACGGTGGCGTTTTTTGCTACGGTGGTGACGTGGTTGATTAGTTTCTTTTCATTTGGACAACCCTACCTTCTCTCAAGTCTATTCGCAATTCTAGGTGGAGCTGTTGTTTACTATTCAGTAAAACAAATTACGAACTTCAGCTATGTGCGGAGAATTGGACTATCAAGAAGAGAGTATAAATTTATTGACAATAATTTACAGGAAGCAAAGAATAAAATTTCCCGCTTAAATAAGGCGTTGATGAGTATTCGCAGTATTGACCAGGCAAGGCAGAACTTCGAGATAATTCGTACCGTAAAGAAAATCTATTCGAACACGAAAAAAGAGCCGAAGCGATTTTATCAAGCGGAAGGGTTTTACTATAATCATTTAGATTCGCTTGTAGAATTAGCTGAGAAATACGCATTTTTATCTTCACAGCCGGTGAAAAACCGTGAGATGATGGAATCTTTAAGAGATACACGGATTACGATTTCAACTCTTGGTGAAACAGTGAAAAAAGATCTGTACATCATGCTTGATAATGACATCGATACATTGCATTATGAGCTGGATGTAGCGAAGCAGTCGATCAGTAAATCTAAGAAAAAAGACTGGAGGGCATTGAAATGAATCAAAATAATAATCAACGACAAGATGATATTGATGAATTATTAGCAAACCCGTTTGGTAAGACGGAGCTAACGGAGTCTGTGACAAGTACTCCGCAAACAACAGATAAGCCAAAGCGATTAGTTGACCGGATGTCTGAGGATAATAAGCAAAAAGCAATCCAATTAGCAAAACAAATTGACCCTGAAGAAGCACAGTCAATTTCAATGTATGGTACGGAAGCACAATCTAAGTTGTTGAACTTTTCACATTCGATGCTCGACCAGGTACAGAATAAAGATGTCGGGGAAATTGGCGATATCTTAAAGGATCTAATGAAGAAACTTGAGCATGTGAATCCAGATGAGCTTCAACCGGAAAAGCGAGGCGTATTCGCCCGGATGTTCGGTCGAATTTCGAATTCAGTAAATGAGGTGCTTTCAAAATATCAAAAAACAGGTGCGCAAATTGATCGAATTAGTGTAAAGCTTGATCGAAGCAAAAATGCATTAGTAGAGGACAACCGGAACCTTGAGCAAATGTTTAACAAAAATCGAGATTATTATGATGCACTGAACATTTACATTGCTGCTGGTGAAGTAAAAATAGAAGAGCTTGAAACGGTGACGATCCCAGCACTTAAACAAAAAGCAAACCTGAGCCAAAGTCAAATGGATTATCAGGATGTAAATGACATGATGCAATTTGCCGAGCGGTTAGAAAAGCGGATGCATGATTTAAAATTGAGTCGGGAAATTACGATGCAAAGTGCTCCCCAAATAAGATTGATTCAAAATACCAATCAGGCATTAGTAGAGAAAATCCAGGCCTCAATTTTAACGGCAATCCCACTTTGGAAAAACCAAATTGCAATTGCACTCACTTTGCTTCGTCAGCGAACTGCAGTTGAGGCGCAGAAGCAAGTATCACAAACAACGAATGATTTATTGCTGAAGAATGCAGAAATGTTAAAAGTAAATACGATTGAAACTGCGAAAGAAAATGAACGTGGGCTTGTTGACATTGAAACCTTGAAGAAGACCCAAGAACACTTACTTTCAACAATCGAGGAAACGCTTCGTATTCAAACAGAAGGCCGGGAAAAACGATACCAGGCAGAGCGTGATTTAGAAAGCATGGAAAATGAATTGAAACAAAAGTTATTAGAATTAAGATAATACACAAAGATAAAGCTGCAGATTCTTAATGGATGTAACTCCATAAAGAATCTGCAGCTTTTTTTATATACATAGTTTTATAAAAAATTAGGTTTCATTTTTACAAGGATAGGGAAAGGAAAGGAGAATATTAGTCTGGAGGTTTTGAGTTGGAGACGTACTGCTGGCTGGAACGGAAGCTAACTCCAGGTAAAAAGAAGAAGGGTATTTTTAGTCAGGATGAAGCTGCTGTCAGCACCAATTAAAGAAATCATCAGAAAAAATCACGGTCCGATATTTTCCCATCGGGCCGTGATTCGTTGGGTTACAAGACAAACTTAATCCATAATTTAATAATTTACGCTTGCTCTTGGTATCGTAAATATGCTGCAACTAAAGTTTTCGCAGCAATTGGCATTGCTTTTTCATCGAAATCGAATCTTGGATGATGATGTGGGTATAGGTTATCTTCTTTTCTTGCTCCGGTAAAGAAGAATGCTCCTGGTTTATGGATTGTATAATAAGAGAAATCCTCTCCGCCCATCACAGGTACAACTTCCTTTACAACTTCAACACCTTGTACCTCTTTCGCAGCTTCAAGTACGATTTCTGCTTCTTGTGGATGGTTTTTTGTTGGTGGATATCCTTTTGTATAACTAAGCTCATACGTCACATCATTCGCAAGGCAAATACCTTGTAGAATTCTTTCCATTTCCTCGATAACTTGCTCTTGTACTTCAGGATCTAAATGACGAACAGTTCCCTTCATTGTCGCTTTATCAGCAATTATATTGAAATTACTTCCGGAATGGAATGAACCAATTGTAAGTACAGCCGTTTTAAGAGGGTCAATCCTTCTGCTAATAATTTCTTGGAACTGGGAAACAATCTTGGCACCAATGACAACTGCATCCTTTGTTTCATGTGGAGAGGCACCGTGTCCGCCTTTACCTTGAATTGTTAATTCAAATGCATCAGCACCAGCCATTAGGACATCTTTAGAAGTTTGAATTTCTCCAAGCGGCACTAATGATTGTAGATGCGTACCAAATACAGCGTCAATATCATCTAAAATCCCTGATTCAACAATTGATTTCGCCCCGCCAGGTAATTGTTCTTCTGCATGCTGGTGGACAAATACAACAGTTCCCGGCAGCTCTGCTTGATGCTCAAATAATGCTTTGGCAATCGTAAGTAATGTAGCTGTATGACCATCATGACCACAAGCGTGCATCACGCCTGGTACAGTCGATTTATATGGAACATCCTTTTCATCGTCAATTGGTAATGCGTCGAAATCTGCACGTAATGCAACCTTTTTGCCAGGTTTTCCACCAACTAATGTTGCGATTACGCCATTTCCGCCGACATTTTTTTCATAAGGAATACCGAGGCTGTCATAAAAACTAGCGATGTATTTCGCTGTTTCTGTTTCTTTAAATGAAAGCTCTGGATGTTGATGCAAATAGCGACGTCTTTCGACTGTTTCTGGATATAATTTATCGATTAATTCTGAAACTTTATTCAACAATATGTACAACCCCCAAAGGTATTTTTTGTTTATTATAACAGTTTTATGAAATAATTGTTATATAATTTTCTACAGTCCAATAAATCAGATAATAATGAAGCGCATTCATTATTTTTAATAGTTAAACTATATTAAAAAGTATTGTTAATATAGAAAAATCTATTTATAATAACGGATAATCTACACAGAACACGCAGTTATAGGGAGTGAATTTTCAGATTTGGTAAATAACTTTCACTGAAATAAGTGATAATTTTTCTTGATTAATGAAGCGTGGCAGAAAAGTGTGAGAAAAATACATCTATCAGAAAGTAGTTGATCAATATGTTTAATGAACCATTAGTTGCTGCCGCGATGATCTTTGCGTTATTTGCAATAGCTGAAATAATTTCCATTGCCTCGAAGGCAAGAATTCCAATGCTATTTATCGTTTTCTTCGGTTACTTGATGTTATTATGGACAGGTGTATTTCCGGAAGATATTGCGGAAAAGTCGTACTTCGTTCCATTCGCAGCGATGCTTCCAGCTGTACTTATCGTCCATATGGGGACGTTAATCCCGTTTAAACAATTAAAGGAACAGTATAAAGCGGTGATTATCGCTCTTTCTGGTGTAATTGTCGCAGTCTTTCTCGTCTTAGCAATTGTCGCGCCGATTATTGGTTATGCAGGAGCTGCTTCTGCACTTGGACCATTAACAGGTGGAATCATTGCCTATATTATTAGTGCGGAAAAACTAACCGAGATAGGACTTGTCAGCTTGGTGACAATACCAGCCTTAATTTTAGGAATTCAAAATTTCGTTGGAATGCCATTAGCAGCCTACTTTCTTCGCAAACGTGGATTAAAAATTCAGAAGGAAATACATGACGGAACCTATCAAGGAGAGGCGAATAAAGAAAAAGATTATACAGAACAAGCAGAGGAAACGAAAAAATGGAAGATTCGTATTCCAGAACGATATAAAACAAGCACAATCTTACTATTTCAAGTATTTATTGGGGGAGCGATTGCAACTGTCCTAGATTCAGTCACGGGAATAAACTATAGTTTATGGGCACTTGCGATTGGGATTATTGGCAGTTTAATAGGCTTTTACCCTGGAAAAGTAATGGAGCGCGCCAACTCATTCGGAATCACGATGGCATTGTTGATTGTTGTCGTAATGTCCTCCATGAATAGTATTACGCCATCGATGTTTACAGAGCATCTGCCAGCAGTTATTTTCATCATGGTTGTCGGTGTAATTGGGATTCTTATCGGTGGATTACTCAGCTCGAAATGGCTAAAATGGGACACAAATAAAGGCGTGCCGGTTGCTTTAACTGCATTGTTCGGCTTCCCTGGTGATTATATTCTTTGTGAAGAGGTTAGTCGAAGCCTTGGAAAAACGAAAGAAGAGCAAGAGACGATCTTTAATGACCTTGTTACGCCAATGTTAATCGGTGGATTTACAACCGTTACAATTTCTTCGGTAATCATTGCTAGTATTTTGATGAGTTTCCTTTAATAGATTATTTTTGAAGAACTGCTATTTTTTCTAGTCATAGACTTAGAAGGAATAGCAGCTTTTTATAGAAGCCTATTCAATAAATGCAAATGAAAAAACTTGGCAGCCACCAAGCCTTTCGGTGACTACCTTAGTTACTCTTATGTAGTAAGAAAGTTTATACTCTCTTAACTACCAAAAAACGACAAAATAGATTAATATGCGAGCATTCTAAATTGAACCTGTGGTATAATTTACTAACTTCTATACTTACACATCGGGAAGACCCTTAGTTAGGCTGGTTTAATCACTTCTTGACGGATGAGCGTCAAAATTTTCTGCGTGGATTTTCCACAAGTAAATGGAATGATTTCCAAGAATAGGAATCGGTAGATGGCAAACGATAAGAAAGAGCTATATGGCTATGGCAAAATTGTTTTATCTTAACTGAAAAATTAGTATGAAGGAGTGATACATAGATGGTAAATAAGAAAAAAGGTACAGGAAATCAGTTACTGTCCACGAATGAACAGAAAAAGCGCAGCGGGGCCCTGATTGGGGCGGCCTTCTTAATGGCAACGTCAGCAGTAGGACCAGGATTTTTAACGCAAACGGCTGTGTTTACGGAATCATTGCTTGCAAGCTTTGGGTTTGTAATTTTAGTTTCAATTTTACTGGATATCGGTGCTCAAATGAATGTTTGGCGCATCATTTCAATTTCAGGGAAACCAGGACAAGATATTGCCAACACAGTCTTTCCAGGACTTGGCTATGTTGTTGCCGTGTTTATTGTAATTGGTGGACTTGCCTTTAATATTGGGAATATTGGTGGTACAGGATTAGGGTTAAATGCTATGCTAGGGTTAGATGTTAAAATAGGTGCAGTGATATCAGCAGCGTTAGCAATCTTCATTTTCTTATCTAAAGAGGCTGGTGCTGCAATGGACCAAATCGTTAAATGGCTTGGTGGGATTTTATTAATTCTAATTGCATACGTGATGATCGTTAGCCAACCACCTGTTGGTGAAGCTGTCTTACGTACTTTTGTTCCAATTGAACTTGATATTTACGCCATTATTACGATTGTCGGAGGTACTGTTGGTGGATATATTACATTTTCTGGTGGGCATCGTCTGCTAGATGCGGGTATTACCGGAAAAGAAAGTATTCGAGAAGTAGATCGAACAGCGATAATGGGTATTGGTGTCGCTTCGCTTGTTCGCATCATGCTCTTCTTAGCTGTATTAGGGGTTGTTTCTAAAGGGGTTAATTTGGACCCGGCGAATCCTGCGGCAACGGTTTTCCAGCATGCAGCTGGTGATATTGGTTTCCGTCTATTTGGCTTAGTATTGTGGGTTGCTGGAATAACATCAGTGGTAGGTGCTGCCTACACTTCAGTATCCTTCCTAAAATCATTCAGTAAGAAAATTGAAAAACATGCGAATTACTGGATTATTGGTTTTATCGTATTTTCAACACTAGTCTTCATCTTTATCGGTAACGCAGCAGTCCTGCTTGTGCTTGCAGGTGCTTTGAACGGATTGATTCTGCCGTTAACACTTGGGTCGATGCTGCTTGCAGCAAACAATAAAAAAATCATGGGAGATTACAAACATCCAATTTGGTTGACTATATTTGGTATAATTATTGTAATCTTGACAGCAATATTAGGTGTGCGGACATTAATTCAAATGATACCGCAGCTGTTCTAAAGTAAAAGGGATTTATTCCCTTTTTTGGTAGAAGAAATTATAAACATAGGTTGTCACCTTCCTTTAAGTTGGGTGGCAGCCTAGTTTTAGTAGTTAGGAAAGTATAAAAATTTCTTACTACATAAGTTCAACTAAGGCTGCCATTGTAGGACTTGGCTAAACCTTCGTTTGCTAATAATTTATAAAGGGGGAATCGTATGTTTCGAATAGATGCTTATGGTGATATGGGATTACGAATACAGTTAGGAGCGACAATTTCAAAAGAAACAAATGAAAAGATTCGAAGCCTAGCCCTATGCTTGGAAAAGGAGAAAATACCTGGAGTTATCGAATGGATTCCAACGTATACCGCAATATCTATATCCTATGACCCTTATATTATTACTTATGATAAACTTAAAAATAGAATAATGAAGCTGCAAGCAACGATGGTGAGTGTGAAGCCGCCACCTGCTATGGTTGTTCATCTTCCAGTTTGTTATGGTGGGGAGTATGGTCCAGATCTTGAGACGGTCGCAAACCATAATGGAATAAGTATAGAAGATGTAATAAATCTTCACGCAGACGTCGATTATCTCATTTATATGATGGGCTTTACACCTGGTTTTCCGTATCTTGGTGGAATGTCTGAGAAAATTGCTACACCAAGATTAAGAAGTCCTCGTCAGAAAATTCCAGTCGGATCAGTCGGCATCGCGGGTGCACAGACAGGAGTATATTCAATGGAGACGCCAGGTGGCTGGCAATTGATTGGCAGAACTCCTGTAAGGTTATTTGATTCGAGTAAGCAGGAGCCGATTCTTCTGCAGGCAGGGAATTATGTGCGCTTTGTAAGGATAACAGAATCAGAATATAAAAAGATCGAAGCGGAGGTCAAGCAGGGTATTTATCAGCCAATACATGAGGATTTTGGAGGAAAAGCAGGCAATGATAGGAGGATACATAATGGCTAATAACGTTGTCGATCTAAATAGTGATTTAGGGGAAAGCTTTGGAGCGTATAAGATGGGACAGGATGACTTAGTGATGGAAGTTATATCTTCTGCGAATATTGCTTGTGGATATCATGCTGGTGATCATAATACAATCAGGCATACAATAAAGAAAGCTACCGAAAATAATGTTGGTCTTGGCGCACATCCAGGCTTTCAGGATTTAAGTGGATTTGGCAGGAGAAACATGCAAGTTGATAGTGAAGAAATATATAATTTAGTTGCTTACCAAATTGGTGCTGTTCAAGCTTTTGCAACAATAAATAACAATAAACTAAATCATGTAAAACCACACGGGGCATTATACAATATGGCTAGTAAAAATGAAGAAATGGCACACGCAATAGCGAGAGCTGTTTACGACATTGATCCAAAACTTATATTATTTGGTCTCGCTGGTGGAGAACTGATTCGGATGGGGAAAAAAGTTGGCTTAAAGGTTGCTGAGGAAGTATTTGCTGATCGAACATACCAGCCTGATGGATCATTGACAGCAAGAACAGAAAAAAATGCAATGATTGAGGATGCGGATGAAGCTGTCGAGCGTGTAATCCGTATGGTAACAGAAGGCAAGGTGGAAGCAGTCGATGGAACCGATATTGCTATTACTGCGGATACAATTTGTGTACATGGCGATGAACCGAAGTCATTAGAGTTTGTAAAGCGTCTTCGTGCAGGACTTACAGAAAAAGGAATTTTAATAAAAAGAGTAGGGATTTAAGTGGGAAATAATATTTTTGAAGTAGTGAAACCAGGACTGGCAACGACAATACAAGATCTCGGGAGAACAGGCCTTCAGCAATACGGTGTCGTTGTCGCTGGAGCGATGGATGCTTTTGCACTGCAAGTGGGTAATCTGCTTGTAGGGAATAAACGTGGTGAGGCTGGGATTGAAGTTGTAATCATGGGACCGAAATTACGCGTTTTAGCAGATAATGTCATTGCAATATGCGGTGCAGACCTTTCCCCCAAGCTCGATGGTGAACCCGTTTCATTATGGAAATCGTTCGCGGTCAAAGCTGGACAAACCTTAACGTTTGGAAAACCACTAAATGGTGGGTATGCATATATTGCTGTTGCTGGTGGAGTCGAGGTGCCGATTATTATGGGAAGTAAATCCACTTATACAAAGGCAGAACTTGGCGGTATCGAGGGACGTAATTTGCAAAAAGGGGACCAAATTTCAGCTGGTATGCCTAGCAGTACAGTAAAAACAGGAATTGGGCTGCCGATAAGGCAAATCCCAGATTATCGTTCTGGAAGAAAAATACGAGTGATTTTAGGACCTGACGTTGATGCATTTAGTGGCGAAAGTGTAGATAGGTTCCTTTCCGAGAATTATAAGCTAACAACCCAATCAGATCGCATGGGATCACGTTTGGAAGGGCCAAGTCTATCCTTAATAAGGGGAGCAGATATTATTTCTGATGCGATTTTCCCTGGGACAATTCAAGTACCTGCAAATGGACAGCCAATTATCCTGCTTGCAGACCGACAAACGACGGGTGGCTATACAAGAATTGCTACAGTAATAACGGTAGACTTGCCATATGTTGCCCAAATGCTGCCAGGAAATGAACTTGGATTTGAAGCAATCAGCGTGGAAAAGGCGCAACGGCTATATGTAGAACAGGAGTTATTATTGCGGACATTGAGTGTCAGTGCAGGGAATTACTAATCGGATGAGAGTTTTTGCTTATAAAATGGCAAAAATTGGGAAGTGACAGCAAACCAGTACAGGAGGATTTTTATGAGTACAGCTAAGGAAGTTCGTGAAGCTATTAGAACCGGGGAATGGGCAAAGCCCACAACAGGAGTTGCTTCAGGATACACACAGGTAAATTTAGTAATTTTGCCGAAGAAATATGCGTACGACTTTTTATTGTTCTGTATCCGCAATCCAAAGACTTGCCCACTTATCGAGGTAACAGATGTTGGTTCACCAGAGCCACAACAAACAGCTCAAGGGGCAGATTTGCGAACGGATCTACCGAAATACCGTATCTATCGTGATGGGGAATTTATAGAGGAAGTAACCGATATTACCGAATATTGGCAGGATGATTTTGTTTCGTTTCTAATTGGTTGCAGCTTCACATTTGAAAAGCCGTTGTTAGATAATGGAATTCCAATTCGTTACATTGAGGAAGGCCGGAATGTTTCCATGTATAGCACCAACGTTCCATGTGTATCTGCAGGTGTATTTAGTGGACCAATGGTTGTCAGCATGCGCCCAATGAAACCATCGGAAGCAATTCGTGCGACGCAAATTACATCGAGATATCCATCCGTTCATGGTGCTCCAGTACACATTGGTGACCCTGCAGCAATCGGTATCAAAGACATAAACAAGCCTGATTTCGGTGATGCCGTTACGATTCATGAAGACGAGGTTCCTGTTTTCTGGGGATGTGGCGTGACACCGCAAGCAGCAATAATGGCAAGTAAACCAGAATTTGTTATTACCCACGCTCCTGGTCATATGTTTATTACCGATGTTCGCGATGAGGATTATGCAGTGATATAAGGTTTGAACTTGAGAAGGAAAAATAAAATCCCGTTCACTTTTGATAGTGAACGGGATTTTTTGAGTTTAGGGATTTTTGTTTATATTTAGCGAATTAAAGAAGGAATAAGACCTACAGATGAAGAATTATGTAGAATAATGATTATAAAGGATTGGAGTGGGAGAAATATGACAATTATCGATATTTGGACGGGAGAATCCAGTGATCCATTCAAATTGAAACCGATTAATTCGGCTGAAATAAAACATGTAGAGTTAGACCTGGGGGTGGAATTGCCAGAAACCTATAAACAATTAATACTAAAGCAAAATGGCGGCTATATCACCTATAATTCCTATCCAACTAAAAAACCAACAGCTTGGTCAGAAGATCATATTCAATTTGATTACATACTAGGGATTGGAAATGAAGAAGGTATTTTAGATAGTGAACTGTTAATTAAGGAATGGGATCTGCCTAAAGGATTAATTCTTATTAACGGTGATGGTCATACTTGGGTGGCATTAGATTATCGAAAGAAAAAAAAGAACCCTCCAGTAATCTATTTCGATACGGAAGAGAATACTTCTTTTAAGCTAGCAAAAAACTTCGATGTATTTCTTTCAAAGTTATATATAGGGACAGATGAGGCAGAAGCTGAATTAGAGGAATGGACAAAGGAAGAAGCAGAAGCGATATTTAAAGGGTCGGATGAGGACCTGATCAGCAGTGTTATTATTAGTCTGCAATCGAATGATGATTTGGACTGGGTAGTAAGCAAATTAAAATCTTTAGCAACGCATAAAAGCAATTTAGTAAGGGAAACGGCTGTTGCCGTATTAGGAACTGTATTAGGTAATTTCCCTGATAATGAAGAATGGCTAATGAAGCAGTTAGAAGAATTTTCTAGACATGAGGATGATTTAATAAGGCGAGAAACTGCAGAGGCAATGTTAAATCATGTGATGAATGGTATTAAAGAAGAATTCGTATTTAGGTACAACAATATTATTGAAATGCTAGTATCAGATAGAGATGAAGATGTTAGGGAATTAGCTGAACATGCTAAAGAAGAGATGGATGTTAGATAGGGAGGAATGCGTATTTAGTTTGGATAAGAGGCCGAATCAAAGCTGATTGAATGAAACACATAGTAATTAAAGGAATAGATTTCCCTAATGTCGAATGAATATATTAGAAGAAAATTATGAAGCATGTAGTCTATAGATGAAGTATTTCCTCATCCTTAGTTAAAGAAGGAGGAGCAAATGTGAAAATAGGGAGAAATGAACCATGTCCTTGTGGAAGTGGGAAAAAGTATAAAAAATGTTGTTTAAACAAACAGACTGAAGTTCAGGAAGTAAGGATACAACCTGCCAGCAAGATGTGCACGTTAGAAGACGTAGAGCAAATGGAAACAGAAGCCCTTCTGGAATTGATTCAGAAATTTGGTATACCAGTAGATAAAACTTATTTTATTTCTGAAATAGAGAATTATTCATCTGCAGAGGAATTAACCAAATTGTGGATTGAAAATTATCACTTGGATATTAGTAATAACCTATCAGATTTAACCCTCGTTATTAAAGTACTAGCAAAACGATTGGTTCCAGAGCATCTGCTCCTTGATTATTTGGATGATTGGATGAATCAAGGGTATGATTTAGCGAGAGTTAATGATTATACTCATGCCTCTTTGTTATGGTGGAAAGTGTGGAAGTATTTGCCTAAGTGGGTAAGGGATAGAGATATTATCTCCATTGGTAAGCTGGATGAAATAACTAGTTCTCCTATGAGTAATTTATTCTCCAATTGGGTGCAAGACTTCGACTTGGGACTTGCAAAAGCAAAATTATCAGATAATCAATTTATTCATACAAGACGCATCTTTGCGGAGGAGTTCCTGGAACTATTTCCAGACTCAGATGAAACTATTATAGGGAAAATGACCATTGCAAAGGGGGAATCTTTATTTTACCTAGGTAAAATAAATGAAGCGGATGATGTATTTAGAGAATATGTGAATAAACATCCTAATAATCCATGGATATATATTCATTGGGGCGATTTGTATAATCCTGAGATGTCTTCAAAAACAGCTAATAAAGATAAAGCAATTGCATTTTATAAAGATGCCATTAGAATAGCAATAAATGAATCTGATCGTGACATTGCTTTAGATCGGCTGTACAAATTGGGAAATGTGGATTATAGAAAGCTGAGATACAGTGAAGCTGCTAATCATGATAAGTTTATGGAAATAGATGACTTTTCAAAGGTGTAAAAGAAGTAAGGAGATGAAAAAAGTCAGCGGAAAAATTCCCCTGACTTTTTAATAATATAGATAGGGTTGAAAAATAGAATGATGGTTCGGAAAATGACACGCTATTCCCCCACATAAGGGATTGTCAAAGGACCAAGAGGAAGTACAGCAATGGACATGCCTTCTCCGTACTTATCTTTTAGCGATGCTAATGTCTGCTCAATGTTATGACTAGGCTTTAACATCGTTCCCGTTACCTGTTCATCTGTCAGTTTAGAGTAGACATATACATCTGCCCAAACCTGGATCACTGCTTGTTTTTGCACCTGCCATTGGTCGAACACCTTAAATTCCGGATCATTTATTATTTCAAGCAGAGCTTCTGGACTATCTGCCATTTTAAAAATTTCAGCATAGTTCCCATGATCTGGAAGTCCGTCCGAGCATTCGGAGGCAACAATAATTGCCCCACCTTCCTTGACAATCTTATGTGCTGCACTCATTCCTTTGACTGCTTGATATAAATTTTGATCAAGGGGATAACCGGAGTTCGATGTAATTACAACATCAAATCTTTCTTCACAGCGAAACATTGCATGCTCTTTGGCAAACGCACAGCCGCGGTCATGTGCTTCGTAAAGCTCACCAGCAAAAACATTCGTAATTTCTTTTTCGCGATTCAAAGTGACATTCAACATAAAGTCGGGCTTGCACATTGAATTAATTTCCCGTGTCATGTCTTGTACTGGATTATTCGTCATATTTCCCCAAGTTGAAAGTGGATCACCAATCATTCTTGCATTATGGAACGTTAAAATCGTTTCAATCCCAGCAATCCCCGGCATGATTCCTTTTGGTCCACCCGAAAAGCCTGCAAAAAAGTGTGGTTCGATAAACCCGGTGACAATTCGAAAGTCCGACTCCACATAATCTTTATTCAAATAGACATCACAACCGAATTTACTTTTTCCAAGGTTAACAAGGGTATCCTTATCATGACATTGATTATTTACAATGCGAATATTATCGACAACCCAAGCCCCAAGCATTTGGACAAATTCTTCTCTCGTTTGATCGCGATGGGTTCCAGTTCCATTAATAATTACGAAGTTTTCTAATGGAACATGATTCAATTCTTCAATTAAAAGCGGTACCATTAGATGATTTGGCGTTGGTCTCGTAATATCGCTGATTACAATAGATACTTTGTCTGTTGATTTTACGGCATCCTTTAACGGAACATTGTTAATTGGGTTTCTTAATGCTTGTCTTATTGCATCTTTTTCATCTGCTGCTTTTGGTAAGTTTGTTGGTTCAATGATAAAAGCATTATCTGGCAGGTCTATGGATATACCATGTTTTCCATATAATATGTCTGTCTTCATGATTCATCCTCCTATCATTCTAGCTGTTAACTGTCTGCTTCGTTAATGTTTCTTCTGCTTCTTGCTTCAATCCTAAATCTTCTCTTGTTCCAATAATACCTCTTTTTCGTTGGAGCTTGTCTACCACGATTACGCCGAGTGGGCAAAGAAGAGCAGTTGTAATTGTTGAGATTGAAATTTGTGCCGTAGCAATTGGTACGATGCTCTGAATTGCTTCAAGCTCAGCTATTGACATTGCACCAGAACCAGCTGCAACTGCAGCCGCTGCCGCTACAGCTGCTGGAGTTGCAGCTGCATTTCCTGCTGTAGATGCTTCGGAAATAGGAGCAATATAGCTTTTTTCTTTAAATAATTTAAAGACGAGTATCCCCGTTCCTGCTGAAAATACAAAGGTAAGGATGGCAAGTGTCAATCCACCAGCTAATACCTCAGGATTAATGAAGTTAGCTAAATTCATCCCTGCTCCAAGAGCAAATGCGAAAAATGGAATGGTAAGTGCTTCACCAGGTTTTAAAAATGCACGTATTTTCGGGTCTAAATTTCCTAATAGCATTCCAATTCCAATTGGCAATAAGACAGCGACAAATGCAATGAGCGGAAAAGCGGTTCCTAAAACGCCTAAAGCAACTAGCGTTAAGAATGGTCCATCATTGATTGCCAGAATTGAAAGTCCGCCAACATCTGATCGGTTCCCAAATTTTCCAGTTAAAGCAGCATACATCCCACTATTACTATTCGTCATCCCCGCAATGAGCGCAAGTGTAGAAAGTCCAAACAGACCACTCATTGGATCAAAGAAATAGCCAAACGCCATTCCGACGGCAACACCGGCAAAATATTTTGAACCTGTCAATAGTACGCCTTTCTTTAGCGCCTTTCCTCCAACTTTTAAATTCATTTGACTTCCAACACAGAATAGGAATAAGGCGATAAGCACGAGCGCACTATCCTTGAATAATTCTTGTGAAAATCCACCAATCCGGAGAAATTCATAATGGCCTGCTTCTGTTTGTGGTGCACCAAGCATTTTTAGAAAATCCATGATAAGTGGAAGATGCATTTGGTCAATGGTATTTAGCGTTGCTCCAAGCAAAAGCGGAACAACCATCATGCCTCCAGGTACTTTTTCAACCGAGTCCATAATTTTCATACGAAAACTCCTCTCAATTATTAATAGTTGAATATAACTTTCAAAAAGAAAACTGTAAAATACCTTTTAATCAGAACAGATCTTCAGTAAATACACCAATACTCCAATTCATCTGTACATGCACAATCAATTACCGACATTATTTGACAAAAATCAAGGAGTGACAGGCACCTCATTTGCACAGGCACGATGCATGTTTGAACCCCAGACCCGCACTACTTGCTCAGCGCTTAGCTCTAATAGTTCTGCTGCATTTGCCATCGATTCTTCCAAGGTCATCGGTTTATTCATGATACTGTGTACACTGATAACACCATAATCATGGAGTACCTCTATCCCATCTCCTACGGTCCCGGCGATAATGATTGTTGGGACTCCATTTAGCATGGCTGCTTGAGCAACACCGAGTGGGGTTTTGCCAGAGGCAGTTTGGCTATCTACTTTTCCCTCTCCTGTAATGACAAGGTCTGCATCCTGTAAAAAGCTAGAGAAATTACTATATTCAAGAACAACATCGATGCCGCGTTTCATTTCAGCAGGGAAAAATGCTTGAAAAGCTCCACCAATTCCGCCAGCAGCACCTGCACCAGCTAAATTATGGAGATGAACCCCAGTCACCTTGGCAACTTCATTCGCCCAGTGGGTAAGATTATCGTCGAGCAAATGAACGATATCAGGTGTCGCGCCTTTTTGCGGTCCAAAGATGTGTGAAGCACCATTGGCTCCAACCAGTGGATTTTTGACATCGGATGCAATAAGAAAGGTACTTTTCTTTATCCTCGGGTCTAATTCCCTCGTCTCAATCCGAGCCACTTTATTTAGCTCTCCACCGCCATAGCCAATTTCGTTCCCATTCGAATCGAGTATCTTTAATCCAAGCGCTTGAAGCATTCCTGCTCCACCGTCATTCGTTGCAGACCCACCGATCGCTAGTATAAATGAGGTGTATCCGTCATCAAGTGCTTGTTTTATTAATTGTCCTGTTCCATATGTTGTCGCTTTTAAAGGTGCAAGTTTTCCATTTGGTACAAGATCAAGTCCCGATGCGCTTGCCATCTCAATGACACATGTTTTTGTATCGCCTAATATGCCATATTTAGCTGTGACATCATTACCTAGGGGGCCAACAACAGATACACTTTTTGTTGTTCCATTTGTTGCAGCAACAAGTGTATCCATAGTCCCTTCACCGCCATCACCAACGGGAAGGAGAACTGTTTTGGCATTAGGGAAAACGCGTTTAATTCCGCTATTAATTGAATTTGCCACTTCAACTGCACACAGACTCCCTTTAAAGGAATCTGGAGCAATAATTATCTTCATATAAACAGCTCCTTTGAAAACGTTATCAATATCATTTACTAAATTATACGAATCTTGACGATATTTGTATATAGCTATATTATATGAAAAAAGAGAGGGATTTCCATCCGTTTTTATACAAAGTAACCAAATAGGAGAGAATCATTTTGCTAACAAAGGAAATCGCAACTGCAATTGTCAGAGAAACGTCCCTACGAATCGATCGGAATGTTAACATTATGGACATTAATGGCGTCATCATCGCAACAATGGAACCATCAAGAATGGACACAATTCATGAAGGAGCAGTAGAGGTTCTGAGAAGCGGCAGGACACTGAAAATCTTTCAGAATGAGAGCGAAAGGTGGGATGGAAGTCAGCCAGGGCTTAATCTTCCAATCATTTTTAGAGAAAAAATAATAGGTGTTATTGGTATTACTGGAAATCCAGAAATGATGGGAGATATTGGCGAATTAGTTAAAATGACAACAGAGTTAATGATTAGTCAAGCATTCCTCGCTACACAATTAGAATGGGAGCAACGTATGAAAGAAATCATCATCGAACAACTCTTGGATAATAACCCACAGTTCCATGAGATTGAACGGGGATTAAGTAGATTGGATTTTCAATTGAATGCACCATTTATGACGGCAATTATTCAAGTTTCAGATAAGGAAATCCAGAAACAACCCCTTATTCAAAAAATAGAAGATTCAATAGGTGAAAAGCATGTGATTGCAGGTTTTATTAATCTCAATCAGCTGCTTATAGCACTTAGTGATCTTAACGAAGAGGATGCAATTAGTAAATTAGAAAGTGTTTATACTTTATTAAAAAGACAGAATTGGAAATTTAGAATGGTTTATAGTCTTCCATTTCATGAATTAGAGCAATTCCATCAGTCATATCTAGATTGTGACCTTGCTTTAAGAATCAGTGATCCAAAAAGGGATTTCGTATCATTTGGACAATTAGAAGTAAAAGCATTGGTTCATCAGCTTGACCTGGATATGGCAAGGCGATTTTCTCATAGGGTCTTGAAGCATTTTGATGCGAGCAAGGCGGAAACATTAGAATTCTTTTTCAAGAGCGATTTGAATATCCAAAAAGCGGCTGATACTTTATACCTTCATCGAAATACACTAATCTATCGATTGAACAAAATTACTGAAGAGACAGGATATAATCCAAGGAAATTTGATGATGCATTGATTTTACAGATTGCATTGTGGATAAAAGGAACAGCGAAATAGTCATCTTTTGACAAAATTTAGGGAGTCACAGGAGCTCAAACGAGTACAGTACCAATCTCTTGACTTAGGGATTTCCTGGATGGGTAGATAATACTATACTTTCGGGACATCTTTTTGTTATACCATAATTCGACAAAACTCGGGAAGTGACAGGCACTAAATTGTGCAAAAATCAATCTATTCTTAACATAATTTCATGCTTAAGTGTAGTAACATAATGATAGAGGTTTCACACTAATTAGATGGAGGGCTTGGGATGAAAACCATTAAGAAAGCAATTATTCCAGCAGCAGGGTTAGGTACAAGATTTTTACCAGTGACTAAGGCGATGCCGAAAGAAATGCTGCCCATTGTGGATAAACCAACAATTCAATATATCGTTGAAGAAGCAATTGAATCGGGAATTGAAGATATAATAATTGTTACTGGTAAGGGAAAACGTGCAATTGAGGACCATTTTGATAATAATTTTGAATTAGAACAGAACTTAATGGAAAAAGGTAAATTTGAATTACTGGAAAAGGTTAGGCATACATCCGAGGTTGATATTCATTATATTCGGCAAAAGGAACCAAAAGGGCTTGGTCATGCGGTATGGTGTGCACGTAAATTTATTGGCGATGAGCCGTTTGCTGTACTGCTTGGGGATGATATCGTTCAAGCAGAAGTACCAGGTCTGCGTCAGCTAATTGGACAATTTGAAGAGACCGGATGTTCTGTTGTCGGTGTTCAGCAAGTAGCAGAAAATGAAACAGACCGATACGGAATTGTGGATCCACTTTCCGCAGAGGGTAGACGTTATCAAGTAAGAAACTTCGTTGAAAAACCTAAACTAGGAACAGCACCATCGAATTTGGCAATTATGGGTCGCTATGTATTTACTCCAGAGATTTTTGCATTATTAGATAAGCAAGAGATTGGTGCTGGAGGTGAAATTCAGCTTACGGATGCGATTCAGCAGTTGAATCAAATTCAAGATGTGTACGCATATGATTTTGCTGGGAAGCGTTATGATGTTGGAGAAAAGCTAGGATTTATTCGTACGAATCTAGAATTTGCTTTGCAAAATGAAGAATTTGGCGATGAAGTAAGAAAGATGTTGAACGAGTTATTATTAGAGCATGGAACGATTAGATAGAGAGTATAAAAAATACTAGGAAACATTTACTCAAATTCATATAACAATTTTTATGGGGGCTACTCATGAATATTTCTGTTGTTGGTACGGGGTATGTTGGTTTAGTAACTGGTGTAAGTCTTGCAGAAATTGGTCATCATGTTATCTGCATTGATATCAATGAATCAAAGATAGAAAAAATGAAGCAGGGGATTTCACCAATTTATGAACCTGGCTTAGATGAAATGATGTCAAGAAATATTGAAGCGGGACGACTTACTTTTACATCCAATCATAAAGAAGGATTTTGTCATGCAGATGTTATTTATATTGCAGTCGGCACCCCTGAAAAAGCGGATGGGTCTGCAAATCTAGAATTTGTCGAGCAAGCTGCAAGAGATATTGCGAATCATATAACAAAGGACATAATTGTGGTGACAAAGAGTACAGTCCCCGCTGGTACGAACGATCGAATACTAGAAATAATAGAGAAGAACCAAATACACAATGTAAAATTTGATGTCGTAGCAAATCCGGAATTTTTAAGAGAAGGTTCAGCATTAAAAGATTCATTTAATGCTGACCGTATTGTAATCGGTGCAAACAGTGGTTATGCGGCAAGTATAATTGAAAAAATTAATGAGCCATTTGGTGTGCCAATTTATCATACAGATATTCGCAGCGCGGAATTGATTAAATATGCCTCTAATGCCTTTCTGGCGACAAAAATAAGTTTTATTAACGAAATTGCTGCTATTTGTGAACGGGTAGGAGCAAATGTCGAGGATGTTTCAAAAGGGATGGGAATGGACCAGCGAATCGGTGAAAGCTTTCTAAATGCTGGAATCGGTTATGGAGGCTCCTGTTTTCCAAAGGATACGAAAGCATTGATCCAAATAGCTGGCAATGTCGCCTATGATTTTGAGCTATTAAAAGGTGTCGTCAATGTTAACCAGAAACAGCGTACTCTTTTAATAGATAAGTTGAATGAAAGATTTGACACATTAGCTGATAAGCGCATTGCTGTATTGGGACTTGCATTCAAGCCGAATACAGACGATATGAGAGAAGCAGCATCAATCATAGTGACGGAAAGATTAATTGAACAAGGTGCAACGGTTATTACCTATGACCCGGTGGCAATGGAGAGTGCCAAGGACCGTTTGCATTCTGATATACTCTATGCTGCAAGTATACAGAAGGCACTGACAGATGCAGACGCTGCACTTATATTGACAGAGTGGGATGAAATTCGTAATGTCAATCCGATTGTTTTTCAATCGATGAAAAGCCCGATTGTTTTTGATGGAAGGAATTGTTTCTCCGTAGAAACTATGAAGGAAAGTGGCGTGGAGTATTGGTCGGTGGGGAGGTAGAGTTATTTCGTTATTATTCGACAAAACTCGAGGAGTGACACCGCCAAAATGGAAACCAAAATCAATAAATATTATGTTTACATGGGTATAATTTGGACGATTTTATTTGCTGGGATGAGTTTCTACTGGGCATTGGGCGGTATGATTGGTGTTAGATCATTGGGAGGAGCTATCTATGAACAGGCTTTAGATCCAGAACCAGCCTTCGTTACCATTGTTTGGATGACTGCGTTCATTAAATTATTTGGGGCTTTGCTACTTTTTATGCTATTGGTTAAATGGAGAGATTCTTGGATGCGAATGATACTTTATTTCATGATAAAGGTATCTGGTGCATTGCTATTTTTATATGGATTATTCAACTTTATTACGATAATATTGAGTACTATAGACCTTCTAGATTTTCAATTAGATGGCTATGCAATTTTTTGGAGATTATTATTTTGGGAGCCATACTGGATGATCGGCGGATTAATTTACTTTTTCACTATTAAAATAGCAAAATAAAATGAGGGGTTGGAAAATTGAATAGATGGATTGCACTAAATTCGGGAAGTGTCACCTCACAATGCCTTCACATCCAGCCCCTCTATAAACCGAATAAACGCCTTCACAATATTTAACTGTAATGATTCCTCATGATAATACATCCATGTTTTACGAGTAATTGCCTCGCCAGACTTTAAAGCTATCGGCTTAACAATCAGCTCCGGATATGGTCTCACAACTAAATTCGCCACAATTGCATAACCAAGTCCATTAATTACCATTTCCTTGCAAGTTTCCACTTGGTTAACCTGTATATTGATGTAAGGTCGTTGTTTGTAATTTTGGTACCACCAGTTATCAACGATTGTTTTCATCGTTTCATCTGTATAATAATCAATGCGTGGTAAGTGGGGAAGATCCTGCCAATTGAATTCCCAGGGGGAGGCGATACAAATCTCCTCTTCATAAAGCAACTCCTTTTGTTCCTTCCATGGATAATCTCCTTTGATAAAACTAAGATGGACATCGTGATTAAGGATTAATCGATGCATCTCTCTACTCCAACCTGTTACAACCTGAAACTCGACATTCGGATATTCCTGTTTAAATAGTCGGAGTAATTTTGGCATTTTATTCAATGCAAAAAAATTGGAAACACCAACCCTTAGTGTGCCTGCTACTTGATGCTTCATATTATTTAATTTTTCCTCTATTTCTCTTTGCTCGTGCAGCATTTTGATAGCATGCTCGGCAAGCTGCATTCCCTCTGGCGTAAACGTAATCCCTCGCCGCTTTCTCAATATTATTTGTACACCGTAATGCTCTTCCAATTTTTTAATCCTTGATGTTAACGTTGGCTGCGTTAAAAATAAATGCTGTGCCGCCTGCGTAATATTTTGCGTGTGATGTAAAGTTGCTAGCATCTCCCAATCCTGAAAGTCCATTTCTTGTCCACCTCACATTAAAGTTTAGAATGGAAAATCATATTAGATATCGAAAAAATTTATGGCTAATTATTAATATTATATATTTTTATAATTTTCAAATCAATATTATAATGAAGTTAGACAGAAAGATGCACTTGTTTCATCCAATAAATGAGAGCGCTTTTAAACTGGTTGTTCTATTAATTTAAGGGGGGATTTTTGTGACAATAAAGGAAAAGTATGTTCCTGGACTAGAAGGAGTTATCGCATCAGAGACAGCAATTTCTTTTCTTGATACAGCAAAGGAAAAAATAATTATTAAAGGCGAGGATTTGATAGCGTTATCAAAGAACAATGATTATCTTGATGTTGTGAACTTATTATTAGAAGGAGAGCTTCCGAGCTCTCTTGAAAAAGTAGCCTTGGAGGATAAACTGAAGCAACATTATGATTTACCTGAAAAAGTAATAGAACTGCTGAAGCTATTGCCAAAACAGACACACCCGATGGATGCACAGCGCACAGGCATTTCGATGCTTTCGGGCTATGATGATGATCTTGATGACCGTTCACCTAGTGCTAATAAAGAACGAGCATATCAGCTTTTAGGTAATCTCCCGACCTTAACAGTTAATAGTTACCGTGTGCTGCAAGGGCAAGAGATTGTCGCTCCTAAAAAAGATTTATCCTACAGCGCTAATTTTCTATCAATGATAACAGGGAAACTCCCGACTGAACTGGAAACGAAAATTTTTGATCAATTGCTTCTATTATATAGCGAGCATGAAATGCCAAATTCAACGTTTACTGCAAGGGTGATTGCTTCCACCCAATCGGATATTTACGGTGCATTAACAGGAGCGGTTGCTTCTTTAAAAGGAAATCTGCACGGTGGAGCGAATGAAGCGGTAATGTACATGCTGAATGATGTGAAAACAGTCGCTGAATTTGAAGAATTGATGCTGAAAAAGCTGCAAAAAAAGGAAAAAATCATGGGATTCGGACATCGTGTGTATATGAAAAAGATGGATCCAAGAGCATTAATTGTGAAAAAAGCATTAAAGGAGTTATCAGCCCAAGCGGGAGACGATTTATTGCTGGAAATGTGTGAAGCTGGAGAAAGATTGATGGAGCGGGAAAAGGGGCTTTATCCGAATTTAGATTATTATGCTGCACCAGTGTATTGGATGCTCGGCATACCAATCCCATTGTATACCCCAATCTTCTTTAGTGCACGAACTGCTGGCCTATGTGCCCATGTAATCGAGCAGCATGAAAACAATCGAATTTTCAGACCACGTGTAAATTATATCGGAAAAGCGTATTCGTGAATGGTACTCAACTGAAAGGGTGAATGGCATGCTAAATGTTAAGGAACAGATGAAAACAGACGAACTAATCGAAAAAATTACGGATTATGTGTTAGACAAAGAGATTACTAGTGAAGAGGCATTTTCAACTGCACATTATGTTTTGGTAGACACGATTGGATGTGGGATTCTTGCGCTTAATTATCCAGAATGCACGAAGCTTCTAGGTCCAATCGTTCCTGGTACGGTGGTGCCGAATGGTGCGCGAGTCCCAGGAACCCCCTATGTACTTGATCCTATTCAAGCGGCATTTAATATTGGTACGATGATTCGCTGGCTTGATTATAATGACACATGGCTTGCAGCGGAATGGGGACATCCTTCCGATAATTTAGGGGGTATTCTTGCAGTAGCAGACTACATTAGCCGAGAACGTTTAGCGAAAGGCGGGGAACCACTTAAGGTCCAAGAAGTGCTGAAAATGATGATCAAAGCACATGAAATCCAAGGAGTATTGGCTCTTGAAAATAGTTTAAATCGAGTTGGTTTGGATCATGTCTTATATGTAAAAATCGCTACTACAGCCGTTGTGACAAAAATGCTTGGTGGTGGCAGGGAAGAGATTAACAATGCATTGTCAAATGCATGGATTGATAATTCCAGCCTCCGCACGTATCGCCATGCACCAAATACAGGCTCCCGCAAATCATGGGCAGCAGGGGATGCGACTAGCAGGGCAGTTCGTCTGGCGATGATGGCTGTAAAAGGCGAGATGGGCTATCCAACAGCATTAAGTGCGCCAGGATGGGGATTCCAGGATATTTTATTTAATAAACAGGAATTAATTACGAAGCAGCCCTACGAAAGTTATGTTATGGAAAACGTCTTATTTAAGGTTTCATATCCAGCAGAATTCCATGCACAAACAGCGGCAGAGGCGGCAGTTCAACTTCATCCGGAGGTCATCAATCGACTGGATGAAATCGATCAGATTACGATTACAACGCATGAGTCGGCGATTCGGATTATTGATAAGAAGGGGCCGCTGCATAATCCCGCTGATCGCGATCATTGTATTCAGTACATTACAGCGATTGGATTGTTAAAAGGGGATATTCGGGCAGAGGATTATGAAGATAATGTTGCAGACGATCCGAGAATCGATGCACTGCGCGATAAGATGATCGTCGTTGAGAAGGAGCAATATACAAAAGATTATCTTGATCCAAGCAAGAGATCCATTGCAAATGCGGTTCAAGTGCAATTTAAAGACGGGACAGAAACAGAAGAAATTGAATGTGAATACCCATTGGGGCACCGGTTCCGTCGCGAGGAAGCAATTCCTAAAATAATGAGGAAATTCTCGGCAAACATTAAAACCCATTATACGGAAAAGCAACAGAAGAAAATAGAGGAAGCAACAAGTGATTATGATAAGCTCACTGCATTAAGTGTGAATGAATTTATGGAGCTTTTCATTAACTAGAGGAGTGAAATTAAATGGCATGGATTGTTGATAAACCATTAACACAAATTGAATTAGCAGAGCAATTCAATACGCTGATTCAAGATAAAAAGATTTTACAGATACCTGGTGCACATGATGCAATGGCAGCTCTAATAGCAAAAAATTCAGGGTTCTCGGCGCTTTACCTATCCGGAGCTGCTTACACAGCAAGTCGAGGATTACCGGATCTTGGAATAGTCACCTCAACAGAAGTTGCAGAGCGTGCAAGGGATCTTGTTCGAGCAACGAATCTTCCTTTAATAGTCGATATTGATACAGGGTTTGGAGGGGTACTTAATGCTGCACGTACTGCAAGGGAAATGGTTGAAGCAAACGTTGCTGCAGTACAAATTGAAGACCAGCAGCTTCCGAAGAAATGTGGCCATTTAAATGGAAAGAACCTCGTGACAACGGAAGAGATGGCACAAAAAATTAAAGCAATTAAAGAAGTAGCACCAACCTTAATCATTGTAGCTCGCACAGATGCAAGGGCTGTTGAAGGAATCGAATCGGCTATTGAGAGGGCCAAAGCATATGTCGAAGCAGGTGCAGATGCGATTTTCCCAGAAGCATTGCAAACAGAAGAGGAATTTCACTTGTTTGCCAAAAAGATTGATGTTCCATTACTTGCAAATATGACAGAATTTGGCAAGACACCGTTTATCTCAGCGGAAGCATTTGAAGAGATGGGATTTCGAATGGTTATTTATCCAGTCACTTCTTTACGAGTCGCAGCAAAAGCATACGAACGCGTTTTCCAATTAATAAAGGAGCAAGGTTCACAGGAAGCGGCGGTTACAGATATGCAAACAAGGAAAGAATTGTATGAGACGATAAGTTATGATGATTTTGAGGAGTTGGATAGTAGCATTGCGAAGACGGTGCTGTAAGGTGGAGGGGAGTTCTATTAATAAAGGGGTCAGTAGTTAAAGCTGCTGATTCTTTTATTGTTTCTAGCCAAATTAATTTGACCTTTATAATTTAATTTAATAATTAAGTTAAAACAAACTTGAAAATAATGGTGGATATTACTTTGGAATAAAACCTTTAATCAGTAGTAAACAATATCCATGGTGACTATTGGGTTCATACTTGATGATAGACTAATAACTCCAGCGGAATCCGTATGTAAGGAAGATAGCTGTTTTTGCTTTGTCAGGATTAGAAGCCGGGCCCAATGCTACGAATCTATCTAATTCTAACTTTAGCACTTATTCCTTTATCCGTTACGACAAATATAGTAAAAGATCGGCAACTGGTGCATTGGTTCTCTGCTTGCCTTAAGGAGATAAAACTTTGCTAAATACTTCGGATGTAAATAATTTTTCCATAGCCGCTTCTTTAATTAGTTTTTCCCTAAATTTATCTTTGCAGCTGCCAAATTTGTAAATCTCTCACTACTAGAAACACAGTTAGTGATAGGGCTTTCTGAATTTGATGACAAATGTCGCAAAAATGACCAAAAAAATAAAGGTTGCATTTATTAATCCGTTTGCTATAATTATACTTAAGATTCTGAACATACTATCCGGTAGGTTAGTGGTGTGCGTTAAAACTAAATGTTTGGAGGAATGGGAAATGGAATTTACTTACTCAGACAAAGTAGTTGAATTACAGAGGAAGGTAACTAATTTTATGGAAAAACACGTATATCCAAATGAGAAGGTTTACAAAGAACAGTTAAATCAACAAGTAAGTAGATGGTCTGATGTACCACCAATTATGGAAGAATTAAAGGCAAAGGCAAGAGCAGAAGGACTTTGGAATTTGTTTCTACCTGAAAGTGAGTATGGAGCAGGGTTAACAAATCTCGAATATGCACCCCTTTGTGAAATAATGGGAAGATCAATGATAGGACCGGAAGTATTTAATTGTAGTGCGCCGGATACTGGTAATATGGAAGTATTGGTTCGTTACGGTACAGAACAGCAAAAGAAGCAATGGCTTGAGCCACTCCTTGATGGTGAAATTCGCTCATGCTTCTCAATGACGGAACCAGATGTTGCTTCAAGTGATGCAACAAATATAGAAACAAGTATTGTAAAAGATGGTGATGAATATGTAATCAACGGCCGAAAATGGTGGTCATCAGGTGCAGGGGATCCTCGCTGCAAAATAGCTATCGTAATGGGCAAGAATGATCCTAATGCAAATAGGCATGAACAACAATCAATGATCCTCGTTCCACTAAATACAGAAGGAATTAAGATTGAACGTATGCTTCCAGTATTTGGTTATGATGATGCACCACATGGTCATGCTGAAATTGTTTATGATAACGTGAGAGTCCCTGCTGAAAATATGCTTTGGGAAGAAGGAAAGGGCTTTGCAATTGCACAAGGTCGATTAGGACCTGGACGAATCCACCATTGTATGCGATTAATAGGTGCTGCAGAGCGAGCACTTGAAGATTTATGTAAGCGCGTTCAGGAACGAGAAGCTTTTGGTAAGAAGATAGCTGATCAGGGTGTCGTACAAGAATGGATTGCAGATTCACGTATTGAGATTGAACAAGCACGCTTACTAACGTTAAAAGCCGCTTATATGATGGATACGGTTGGAAATAAAGAAGCGAAAGCGGAAATAGCAATGATAAAAGTAGTTGCCCCAAATATGGCATTGCGAGTGATTGATCGGGCAATACAAGCACATGGTGGTGCAGGAGTAAGTGATGATTTCACCCTTGCAAACCATTGGGCAAATTCCAGAACGCTTAGGCTTGCAGATGGTCCTGATGAAGTACATCGTCGCCAAATTGCTAGATTAGAGTTGAGAAAATATGCTGTAGTTCAGGAGGTAAAGTAAATTGAATGTATTTGATCTATTTAGCTTGGATGGAAAGACGGCGATTGTTACTGGTGGAGGGCGTGGGCTAGGAGCGCAAATGGCCCGGGCATTTGCAGAAGCTGGTGCAAATATTGTTGTCTGCTCACGAAAGCTGGATGCGTGTAAGGAAATTAGTGAAGAAATAAAGGGTCTTGGTGTAGATTCATTAGCTATCCAATGTGATGTAGCTAACCATGAAGATGTAAAAAAGGTTGTAAAAGGTACGTTAGAGCATTTCGGTACAATTGATATATTAGTAAATAATAGTGGGGCAACTTGGGGTGCACCAGTTGTTGAAATGCCATTAGAGGCATGGCATAAGGTTATCGATGTAAATGTAACGGGGACTTATTTAATGAGTTTGGAAGTCGGTAAAGTGATGATTAAGCAAAATAAAGGAAAAATTATTAACATCGCCTCAATTGCAGGTTTTGGGGGAACAAACCCTAAGATTATGGATACGATTGGCTATAATACAAGTAAGGGAGCAGTTATTACCTTCACAAAAGATTTGGCAGTGAAATGGGGTCAATATAATATTAATGTTAATGCAATTGCACCTGGATTTTTCCCGACAAAAATGGCAAGAGGGCTACTGGAAAAAGGCGGGGACGAAATACTGCAAGGAACTCCATTGAATCGATATGGAAACGATCAAGATTTGAAAGGTGCCGCATTATTTCTTGCATCAGAAGCATCGGATTTTGTAACGGGGGATATATTAACAGTTGATGGGGGTTCACATGCATTTGCATAGATGAAATATGATAGACCTTGTGATAAATTAAGAGTATTAAAACTTATAAGCTAGCGAGGTCAGAGAATATGAAAGACGAAATTACGAAACAAAGTATTTTGTTATTCGAAAAAAAAGGATTTAGTACAACTTCTATTCAAGATATTGTAAATGCTCTAGGGGTTACGAAGGGAACATTTTATTACTATTTTTCAAGTAAAGAACAGTTACTAATGGACATTCACGATGACTATATTACGAAACTATTAGAGCTGCAAAAGAAAATTATTCATAAAAATCATCGTTCGCAAAAAGAAAAGTTAATTGAAATAATACGATTATTAATTACAGATATTGTTGAAAATGGCCCGAGTGCACGTGTGTTTTTTCGAGAAATGCGACATCTTGATAATAAACACAATGAAATAATTAAACAAAAACGGGAAAATTTTCGAATAAATGTAGAACGTATTGTACAGGAAGGAATTGAAAAAAAGGAGTTTCATAATAATCTAAGGGCTGATATGGTTTCATTTGGAATAGTGGGGATAACCAACTGGAGCTATAATTGGTATAAGGCTGATGGGGAAGTTTCACCGGAAGAATTAGTAATAATTTATTCTCAAATGATATTTTCAGGTATAGATAAATAGTATTACTATCTTAAGTGATAGTAATACATATTTAATTAACTGAATAGTCTTAACATACTATCCGGATAGTACTGTGGACAGAAGGATATTGTTCGACTGCTATGTATAATGCTTATTTAATATAGAGAAATATGGCAGGAGGTAAAAAAGTGAAATTTTCGTATAGCGATACGATAAATGTTCGTGAAGGAGAGGAACTCGATAAGAAAACGCTGCTTCATTACATTAGAGAAAATCTCCCTAATGTTCCAAATGGGCAGTTGGAAATAGAACAATTTGGGGCAGGACATTCAAACCTCACCTATCTATTACGAGTTAAGTCCTGGGAAGCGGTATTACGCCGCCCTCCTTTAGGTCCCGTTGCCCCCAAATCGCATGATATGGAAAGGGAGTTTAGAATATTAACGAGTTTGAATCCATTTTATCAAACAGCACCTAAAGCCTATCATTATTCTGAAGATAATACGATTGTAGGTAGCCGTTTTTTTATAATGGAGCGAAGAAAAGGAATTGTAATCGATACGGAGTTTCCTAATGGGGTAATTTATGATAACTTGCTAGGACAGAAAATTTCGGAGTTAATGGTAGATAAATTAGTAGAATTACATCAAATTGATTATACGAAGACAGAACTATTGAATATTTCGAAGCCAACTGGATTTATGAAACGGCAGGTAGATGGCTGGATTAAACGTTATGAACTTTCTAAAACGGATAATATTCATGGAGTAGATCAATTAACAAAATGGATGCAAGAAAATATTCCTATTTCTCCTAATCCAGCAATTATTCATTATGATTATAAATTAAATAATGCGATGTTTTCAGAAGACTTTAGTGAGATGGTTGGATTGTTTGATTGGGAAATGACGACCGTTGGTGACCCTTTGGCAGACCTAGGTGTTGCTTTAGCCTACTGGACCCAGCCAGATGATCCTGAGCAGTTGAAAAAGGGGATTGGTAAACCATCCGTAACAACGATTGGTGGCTTTTTTTCACGTGAGCAATTCTTGGAAACGTATGCGAGAAAAAGTGGTAGGGACGTATCATCCATCCATTTTTATCTTACTTTCGCATACTTTAAACTTGCGGTAATTTGTCAGCAAATTTATTACCGATATTATAAAGGACAGACAAATGACCCGAGATTCGCGCAATTAAATCAATATACAGCGATCCTCATTCATTATGCATTAAATTCTACTAAGGGGATGTGATACGATGAAAATTCATCTCCTTCTAAAAAAAGAAGAGATTGATACAGTACAAATGAATGAAGATAAAATCGCAGTCGTATTTGATGTGTTACTTGCTACATCAACCATTACTTCGTGTTTGGATTATGGGGCAAAACAAGTAATTCCAGTTATGGATGAGGCTGAAGCTGTACTGACAGCGAGGGATTACTTACAAGAGGATATTGTGCTTGTCGGAGAATATAACGGCATAACAATAGACGGTTTTTTGAATCCTGCCCCTTCCTCCTTGAAAAATCAAGTGAAGGATAAAACTGTCATACTTTCTACTACAAATGGGACCGTTGCTATTCGAAAGTCAGCCACAGCAAAACAAGTCTATATTGCTTCATTATTAAATAGCGTGGCCGTAAGTAAACGAATAATAGAAATCTATGATGGTGAAACAATAGTTGTTGTTTGCTCTGGATCATCGAACCAATTTTGCGTGGAGGATTTTTATGGAGCCGGTTATTTTATTGAACAACTCGTAAAAGAATATGGTGTTAATAATGTTGACTTAACAGATAGCTCAATGGCAGCAAAATTATTCTATGAAAATACATCTGAAGATGGACTAAGTGTATTAAGTGATTCCCGAGTAGGGCGAATGCTAAATACCTATAATCTTCAGGATGACCTTACGTATGTCAGCCAGAAGGGGATATTGACAATCATTCCAATATTACTGGACGGAAGGACAGTTGTTTTGGAAAAAATAGAAGCTAGTAAGGAAAAATAGTAACATTTAGAAGGGGATTGAAGTGATGAGAGGAATTCAATTTAAAGAATTCGGTGGACCGGAAGTGCTGGAAATCGTCGAAATGGAAAAACCATCCTTTAATGACGATGAAGTTTTAATAAAGGTAAAAGCAATCGGTGTGAATTACGCTGATACAGCAAGACGTGAAGGAAATTATGTTGTACCTACGTCTTTACCTTTTATCCCAGGTGCAGAAATTGCTGGAGTTGTAGAGGAAGTTGGCGAGCATGTTCAAGGTGTTGAAAAGGGGATGCGGGTTGTAACATTAATTGGTTCAGGAGGCTATGCAGAATATGCAGCTGTAAATGCAAATAAGTTGATTCCTATTCCAATTAACATATCTTTCGAAAAAGCTGTTGCATTACCACTCCAAGGATTAAGTGCCTATCATATCTTAAAAACCATGGGTAGATTGGAAGAAGGAGAAACAGTGCTCGTTCATGCTGCAGCTGGTGGGGTTGGATCAATAGCCGTACAACTTGCAAAACGGTTCGGTGCTGGAAAAGTGATTGCTACAGCTAGTACCGAGGAGAAGCTATCCTTAGCGAAGAAACTAGGTGCGGACCATCTTGTCAATTATACTGAGGACGGATGGGAGAAGAAAGTTGTTGAATTGACAGATGGTAAAGGAGTAGATGTAGCACTTGAAATGGTAGGTGGTGATATATTTAATAAGACAGTAAGATGCTTAGCACCCTTTGGTCGCCTCATAATTTATGGCGTGGCAAGTGGAATACAATCGGAATTTTATCCAAGAACTTTAATGAAGCGTAACCAGTCCATAATAGGATTTTTCCTACCAAAAATCATGAGTAAACCAAGACTATATCAGGAGAGTTTACAGGAACTTTTAACCTATATGAATAATGAAGAGCTGGAACTTATAATTGGTGGAACATATCCATTAACAGATGCTGCCCTTGTTCATCGGAAACTGCAGGGAAGGGAAACAAAAGGAAAACTCATCTTGCTCCCATAAGGAAAGAAACGTTACATTCTAGTCAATTGATAGGAGTGTGTAATCAATGAATACTAATCACTTTGAGTTTTGGCCATCTAGTTTATCTAAATCGTTAACAGTTCCGCAGACAACAATATATGATAATTTAGTGATATCTGCTAAGAGATATCCAGATAAAACTTCTATTTATTATTATGGGAAGTCAATTACTTACAAGCAGCTCCTTGAGGAAGTGGAAATACTGGCCGGATACTTAGAAAAGTCATTAGGCATAGAAAAGCAAGACAGAATACTATTGCTTATGCAAAATTCCCCACAATATCTAATAAGTTTTTTTGCTATTTTACGATTAAGAGCAATAGTTATTCCAATAAATCCAATGAGCACGACAAAAGATATAGCATTTTATGTCAACGATTGCGAAATTAAACATGCACTGGTTGGACAGGAACTATATGATAAAGTGAAGCCACTTAAAAAAGATACGACTCTGAAAAACATTATAGTTGCAACGTACTCGGAATATATAGACAAAAATAAAGTAACCAATAATTTCCCAACAGAAGTAATCGAAAAACCACAACCGCTCTCTGAAGATATTTCATGGAGTAATGCATTGAGCGAGGCATATCAGGCTGATTATTACAATGGTTTAAACGATGATATTGCTGTAATACCATACACATCGGGTACAACTGGGATCCCAAAAGGATGTGTACACCCAAATAATACGCTTCAGGCAAATACAGTTGGAGGTGCTTTATGGTTAAATGTTACTGCTGATACTGTAACATTACTAACCTTACCGCTATTTCATGTAACAGGATTAATCCATAGTGCATTAGCTCCTATTTTATCGGGAAGTACGATTGTAATGATGACACGGTGGGATCGTGATTATGCAGCCGAGATGATGGAGGAGTATGGTTGTTCCCATTGGATTAATATTAGTACCATGTTAATTGACTTTTTATCAAATCCTAAATTAGATAATTATGACTTATCTTCATTACGAACGATAGGAGGAGGTGGAGCACCACTTCCAGCAGCAGTTGGTGAACAATTATATGAACGAATAGGATTAAGGTATATAGAGGGGTATGGTTTGTCAGAAACAATTTCCCATACGCATTTCAATCCTCCAAACCGACCGAAATTGCAATGTTTAGGGATACCTTCCTTTGATGTGGATGCTAGAATAATCGATCTTGTTACAGGAAATGAGCTTGGTATAAATGAAGAAGGCGAGCTTATAGTGAATGGTCCTCAGGTTTTTTCAGGTTATTACAATCGAGATGAGGAAAATAAAGAATCACATGTCGAGCTAGATGGAAAACTGTTTTTCCGTACAGGTGACATAGCGAAAATGGATGAAGAAGGTTACTTTTTTCTGGTAGATCGCTTAAAACGGATGATTAATGCTTCTGGATTTAAGGTATGGCCAACCGAGATTGAGTCTATTTTATATAAGCATCCAGCGGTACAACAGGCATGTGTAGTTAGCGCTCCAGATGTAAAAAGAGGAGAGACCGTCAAGGCGTTTATTATTTTGAAAGATGATTTTATTGGCAAGATAACGGAAAACGAGATTATGGAATGGTCTAGGAACCAAATTGCCGCATACAAATATCCACGGATTATAGAATTTACGAAAACTTTTCCTACTACAACCAGTGGTAAAATACTATGGAGAAAATTACAAAATAGTTAATTATTCCATTTAAACGTTAGGATTATATAATTTCAAGAATTGGTTAACTTGGGAGAGATCCATTCAACTCATGTTTTTGAACGTAATATACTTGAGCTAAAGCGTCATACTATATCAGCTCAACATTTGTTATCGAACAAACGTTTCACCTCTAACTTAGATAACGTTCATATTATTTATTTTGAAAAGGTAATTGTAAGCGCTATCTTAAATCCGAAAGTCCTTTCTGGGAGGAATAATTTATGAAAAAAATATGGCTGAAGCATTACCCGGAACACATAGAGAAGGAATTAAAGATACCTAATAAATCACTTCCTCAGATGTTAAAAGAAGCAATCCCACTATATGAAGATAAAGTAGCATTATATTTTTATGGAAACGAAATTACTTATAAGAAACTTGGCGAAATGGTAGATTCTTTTACCTCTGTACTGCAGCAGGAAGGATTTAAGAAAGGAGAAAGAGTGGCAATTATGCTACCTAATTGCCCACAATATGCTGTAAGTTATTTTGGTATTTTGCAGGCTGGTGGAATTGTAACTCAACTTAATCCAATGCTTGTGGACAAAGAACTCGAATATATTTTGAATGATTCAGGAGCCGAATCAATTATTATTTTCGAGCCCTTGTTACCGGTTCTAAATCAGATTATCGACAATACTTCTGTTAGACAAGTGATAAAAGTGAATTTAGAAGGTAGAGATACGGAAGACAGTATGGCAATTGGTTTTAATGAATTTTTAAAAAAGGCAAGGAAGTTACCTGATCAAGCTGATATTAATCCATCTGAAGATATAGCGGTTTTACAATATACGGGAGGCACTACAGGACGTTCAAAAGGAGCTATGCTAACTCATAAAAATCTGTTTGCAAATGTAATCCAAACTTACGAGTTTTTTAAAGAAATAATTGAACTCGGGAAAGAACGCTTCCTTACCGTTATCCCATTTTTTCATGTATATGGAATGACGTCAGCCATGAATTTACCTATTTATACGGGTGCTACTAACTTTATCCTGCCTAAATTTGAACTGGAGGAAGTTCTGCAAACGATAAAAGACGTACAACCAACGTCATTCCCGGGGGTTCCTACTATGTATATTGCTTTAATAAACCATCCCAAGGTAGAAGCTTATGGTCTGGATAGTATTCGTATTTGTAACAGTGGGAGTGCACCGATGCCCGTTGAGATACTTAGAAAATTTGAAGGGAAAACTGGTGCCAAGATATTAGAGGGATATGGTCTTTCAGAGAGTTCACCGTCAACACATTGTAATCCGACTTTTGGCATTAGAAAGCCAGGAAGTGTTGGAATTGGACTTCCATCTACCAGTTATAAAATTGTTGATTTGGAAGAGGGTATAAGAGAACTTCCATCAGGTGAAATTGGTGAAGTTATTATTAAAGGGCCACAGGTGATGAAGGGATATTGGAATATGCCAGAGGAAACCGATTATGCACTTCGAGACGGTTGGCTTTATACAGGCGATATTGCTTATATGGACGATGATGGCTATCTTTTTATTATTGATCGCAAAAAAGATTTAATTATTGCGAGTGGTTACAATGTTTATCCACGCGATGTTGAAGAAATTATTTATGAACATCCAGCTATACAGGAAGCGGTCGTTGTAGGTATTCCTGATCCATATCGTGGGGAAACAGTTAAAGCTGTTGTCGTTTTAAAAGAGGATATGCAATGTGATGAGCGAGAATTAATTGCTTATTGTAGAAAGAACATGTCGGCATATAAGGTTCCGAGAGTTGTTGAGTTTAGGAAAGAACTACCTAAAACAAGTGTTGGAAAGATATTAAGGCGGACAATTAGGAATGAATCCGTTTAATGTATTAGTAAGAGCAGGGATCTTGGAAGAAAAACAGGTATGGGTTGGTACAACTATAGGGAAGGGGATAATTAACGATGGAAAAATTAGTTTCATATAAAAAAGATGAAGGAATTGCTGTTATTAAAATTGATAATCCACCATTAAATGTGTTGGGAAAACAAGTACAAGAAGAATTAAAAGATATCATTCTAGAAATAAAAGAAGACAATGATGTTGTATGTGTACTATTAACTACTGCCGGGGATCGAGCATTTATTGCTGGTGCGGATATAAAGGAATTTCCAAGTATGATGGGTAATCCGACGATGTTGGAAGATGTCATGGTAATGCATCGAATGTTTAATGATTTGGATAATTTACCAAAACCAACAATTGCAGTACTTGATGGACTAACCTTTGGTGGAGGATGCGAGTTAGCATTAACTTGTGATATTCGGATTGTTGAAGAGCAAGCGATGATTGGTTTTCCAGAAATAAAGCTAGGTCTTTTTCCAGGAGGAGCCGGAACACAAAGATTGCCGAGATTGATAGGTGAAGCAAAAGCAAAAGAACTAATGTTTACAGGAGAACCAATAACAGCCAAAGAAGCAAAAAATATTGGCCTTGTTAACCATGTTGTTGCAACTGGAGAGGCGTATGAAACTGCAATAAAGCTGGCGCGTCAAATTGCTAGTAAATCCCTACAAGCATTATCAAGAATTAAACAAGCTGTTGACGAGGGGTTAGAATTAAGTTTAGTAGAAGGAATTGAGAAAGAGGCTTCCCTTTTTGAGGAGGTTTTCAAAACGGATGATGTAAAAGAAGGAGTACAGGCTTTTATTGAAAAAAGGGAGCCGAGATTTATTCATCAATAAACTATTCTTAAAATAAGTTAATAAAATTTGCTCGATCCTTAATGCCACACTTTATAAGGAAAGAAGGAGAATGATAGTGAGGTCCGTATTAAAGAAAAGTTGGCCAAAGGGTGTTCCGGATACGTTAAAATACCGTCTAGGTGAAAAGCCATTGCATGAATACTTAATGAAAAATGCTCTAGAGCGCCCGGGGCAAACAGCATATGTATTTTATGGAAATAACATTACATGGAGTCAATTAAACAACAATACACGCTGTTTCGCTCAGTTTCTTTATAATCTGGGCGTTAGTAAAGGTGATAGAATTGCTCTATTTATGCAGAATTGTCCACAATACCTGATTGGTCATTATGCCATTCAAATGCTTGGTGCAATCGTTGTGCCACTAAATCCAATGTATAAGGAATCTGAGTTAGAGTATTTCATTAATGAAGCGGAAATTAAAGCAGTTATCGCAGGTCAGGAATTGTATCATCTAGTTGAGAATATAAAAGTAAAAACGCCATCACTTCAATATATTATTACAACGAATTACGCTGATTTTCTTCCAGATATTCCGACATTACCATTGCCGAATGAACTCAAAACTACTATCGAAAGAATCAATAGTGATTTTGATTTATTAGAGGCTATTCATGCAAACGAGCCAATTTCAAAGGTAGATAATTTTGATATTTGGGAAGATGTAGGTCTTATGGTATTTACATCTGGAACAACCGGAAGACCAAAGGCGGCAATGCTTACTCTTGGAAATGCTCTGTTTAAAACTGCTGCAACTGCTCAAGGATACCAAATTGAACAAGCGGATAAGACACTAGCTTCTGCGCCACTTTGCCACATTGCAGGAATGGTAATGGGCGTAAATATTCCTGTTTATAGTGGCTCAACATGTATCTTACTAACAAGATTTGATACGGAAGTAGCGATAAAAGCTATCGAAGACTACAAAGTAAATAAGATATATACGATAGCTACGATGAATGCTGCCATTCTAAATTATCCAGGGATTGAAAAAAGAAATTTGACGTCACTTGAATTGAACTTCGCAACGAGTTTTGGAATGAAAATTGACCAAGTTCTAGCCACAGCATGGAATAAACTTACAGATGGCTGCATACTTTTAGAAGCTTCTTATGGACTAAGTGAAACACACACATGTGATACTTTTATGCCAATTGACAACATAAAATTTGGTACATGTGGAATTGCCACTTATGATACAGAAATCCGAATTGTTGATTTTGAAACAGGTAAGGATTTACTACCAGGAGAGCAAGGGGAAATTGTAGTAAAAAACCCGGGAGTGTTTAAAGGATATTTAAATCGTCCCGATGCAACTGAGGAGACGCTTAGAGATGGCTGGGTTTTTACAGGTGATATCGGATTACTTGATGAAGATGGGTTTCTGTACTTCAATGGTCGGCTGAAAGAGATGATTAAGTCGTCAGGTTTTAGTGTATTTCCCGAGGACGTTGAAACTTTAATGAGTAATCATGAAGCAATCTCTCAAGTAGCTATCATTGGTGTACCAGATGAAAGAAGAGGGGAGACTGTGAAAGCCTATATTGTCTTAAAGGATGAATACAAAGATAAAGTCAATGAGAATGAAATAATCGAGTGGTCTAAAGAAAAAATGGCTGCGTATAAATATCCCCGGTATGTTGAGTTTCTTGAACGTTTACCAGCAACAAGCTCTGGAAAAATATTACGGAGAATTCTAAAGGGGAATCATTAAAAAAAGAAATTCTTTAAACGCTAAGTTAAAGAATGCCTTGAATCCAATGGAAGAGGGGATGAGATTTGGAAAATGTAATAGAGGATTTATTAAAACGTAAAGAGAAAGCTAAATATGGTGGTGGAAAAGAAAAAATTCAAAAGCTACATGAATTTGGAAGTAATACGGCAAGGGAAAGAATAGAAAAGCTCGTGGATGCTAATACATTTTTGGAATTAGGGATGCTTGCCCATTCAGACCAAATTGGACTTGAAGAGAAAAGTGCTGGTGATGGTGTAATAACAGGGCTTGCAAAAGTGGATGGACGTCCAATCGTTTTGCAAGCAGCGGATAAAACGGTTTTTGCAGGAACGGAAGGTATGGTATATTTCCGGAAGGCGCAATCGATACACAATTTTGCAGTGAAGCGAGGATTCCCGTTGCTTAACTTAATGGAGGGTGGCGGCCTGAGAATGCCGGACGGAATGGGTTCAGATGGAATAAGTCAAATGCTATTTCCAAATGAACTTTTACTGCACAATCGGCAGGTCCCAATGATCACTGCTATTTTAGGAGATAGCTTTGGTGGACCAACATGGACTGCGGCAACTTCCGATTTTGTAACACAATTAAAAGGAACTACGATGGCGGTAGCAGGACCCCGAATGCTTGAGGTAGCAACAGGTGAAAAAATTTCAAATGAAGAGCTTGGTGGTTGGAAGATCCATGCTAACTACACTGGTCAAGTGGATCGTTTTACCGATAATGAAGAAGCTTCTATTGAGGAAATGAAACAATTCTTAAGCTATATGCCACTTAATGCGACGAAGGAGCCACCTTTTAAAGAAACGAAAGATGATCCATATCGCAGATTGGAAGAAGTTGTTAATATCGTTCCAACAAGGCGACAACGTGCATATGACATGAAAAAAGTAATTAAACTAATTATTGACGATGGTGAGTATTTTGAAATCAAATCATTATACGGTACGGCTCTTATTACAGTAATGGCACGAATCAATGGAAGAGTAATAGGAATCGTTGCAAATCAGCCGATGAAATTTGCAGGTGCTGCAGGTGCAAAAGAATGCGAAAAGGCTACTGATTTTATATGTATGTGCGATTCTTATAATATTCCACTTGTCTTTTTACATGATATTCCCGGTTTTCGAGTATCAAGTGAGGCAGAAAAACTAAAAATGCCAACTAAAATAATGATGTGGAATCAAGCACTTGCCCAGTCTACTGTACCGAAGATTTCTGTTGTGATACGAAAGAGTATCGGTGCAGCTTATGGTAATATGTGTGGGCCAACGATGGGTGCTGATTTTGTTGTAGCCTGGCCAACAGCGGAAATTAATTTTACAGGTCCTGAAGTAGGTATTAACGTTGTGTATGGTCGTGATCTTCAACAATCAGAGAATCTAAAAGAAGAGCGCCAGGAATTATTGAAATCATGGAATTTCGACAGTTCCCCTTATAAAGCAGCGGGGAAGCATTTAATTGATGATATTATCGATCCTAGAGAAACAAGGAAGTTTCTTTCACAAACATTGGAATATGCATGCTTAAAAAACGGGTCAAAAAGTGAAAGACGCCTTGCAAATTGGCCTACAGGTTTTTAAGTTGTGTAAGCACTTTTGGGATAATTCATTTTTAACATACTATACGTTTAGTATCTAAATTTTTTAACTACTACCATTGAATAATAGAAACATTGATCAATTTCTTGGATTTGAGAAAAAGTCGGTGACTAGATTGATCATCTATAAAATATGGGAGGGAATGTAAATGCGCAGCTGGAAGGTTACAAAGTTAGGAGATCCTATCGATGTATTAGATTTACAAGAAACGAAACGGCCATCCGTTGAGGCTGGCAAAGTATTAATTGAGGTTGAGGCATCATCACTTAACTTCTTTGATATTCTACTTTGCCAAGGGAAATATCAGGAGAAACCGCCTATCCCATTTACACCGGGTGCAGAGGTTTCAGGTATTATTCGCGAAGTAGGGAAGGATTGTCATTTAAAGGTAGGGCAACGTATTATTGCAACACCAGCACTTCCGGATGGTGGATTGTCTGAGTGGGTTTGTGTTCCAGAAGATTCGGTCTATGTGATATCAGATTCGATGTCTGCTAGTGAGGCGGCAGCTATGTTTATTACCTATCAAACTACCTATTATGCATTACATCACCGCGGTAATTTGCAAAAAGGAGAGGTTCTTCTAGTTCATGCAGGGGCAGGAGGGGTAGGCTCTGCAGCTATTCAAATTGGCAAAGCTATCGGTGCTAAAATTATTGCGACTGCGGGTGGATTAGAGAAAGTACAAATATGTAAGGAACTAGGGGCAGATATTGCTATAGATTATAAATCAGAGGATTTTGTGAAAATTGTAAAAGAAGAAACGAATGGACGTGGAGCAGATGTCATCTATGATCCAGTCGGTGCGGATGTATTTGACCGATCGCGTAAATGTATAGCTTTTGATGGACGTCTTTTAGTGATTGGCTTTGCAGGAGGTCGTATTCCAGAAGTACCTGTTAATCATGCCCTAATTAAAAATTATTCTATCGTAGGTGTTCATTGGGGGCTCTTCGGAAGATTATTTCCAGAAAAGGTTAAAAAAATTCATGATGATTTAATGAAGCTCTATGATGAAGGGGCAATACGTCCATTGATTTACCGGGAATACGATTATAAAGAAGTTCCTAATGCGTTGGAAGTTTTAGCAGACAGGAAAACATATGGGAAATTGATAGTTAAGCCTTAATATTATCCGAATTTTAGTTCTAGTATATTCTCCAAGAAACAGAGGGAGATCTATCAAGTTCGAGAAGTACAAGTGGTGAAGTTCTGAAATGTTTCTCCAACTAGTGGAACTTTGAAAGGGTGGTTTGATGAGGTTACAAGATAAGGTTGCTATTATTACCGGTGGCGGGGGTGATATTGGTAGGGCATCTGCTATACGATTTGCAATGGAAGGTGCCAAAGTAATGATTGCCGATATTAGTGAAGAAGCAGGTGTTGAAACAGTAAAGTTAATTAAGCGGAATGGAGGCGAAGCAGCGTTTATTAAATCAGATATGACTATTCCAATCGATGTAGAGAACTTGATCCAAGAAACGATAGATGCATACGGACATTTAGATATTTTATTCAATAATGCAGGCGTGAATAGTAAAGAGAAAAAACTACCAGACATTTCACTGGAAGAATGGCAAAAAGTTATGGATATAAACATAACGGGCGTGTTCCTTGGAATGAAATATGCCATTCCTAAAATGGAGCCAGGAAGTTCCATTATTAATACTACAAGCATTGCTGGAATTAAGGGCCAAAAACTAGTATCGGCCTACTCGGCTTCTAAAAGTAGTGTAATTGCACTTACGAAAACGGCCGCAACAGAATTTGGAAGGAATAATATCCGAGTTAATGCAATAGCCCCGGGCATTATTGATACGAATATGGTAGAGGATTGGAAGAAGACAGATAAATGGCCTGTTCTATCTACTGCAAATGCGCTTAAGAGAATCGGAAAACCAGAAGAAATAGCGAATGCAGTTCTATTTTTAGCTTCCGATGAAGCATCATTTATTACCGGTGAAACCCTGATTATTGATGGAGGGACATTGAATATTTAATATGAAAATATTGTTTGCTCTTCCTTTCATTTCTATTCTATGATTGTTGTTTCATTTATCACTAAAAGACCATCACAGAAGATACTCCTTAAAATGGGAACATTATTATACGGGAGTAATTCCTGCTACACAGACTGATGACAATATAAAATAGTAATAAATCTGTTTAGAATGATTCCTATTCCTTTAGAAGGTAAATCGCTAAAAGAAAAAAAGTGAGGTGAAGAGTAATGGAATTGTTTTTTCAACAATTATTAAATGGTCTTTCTAATGGGGGAGTTTACAGCCTAGTAGCATTGGGGTTGACAATGGTTTTCGGAATCCTTCATGTTCCTAATTTCGCTCAGGGTGCGTTTTATATGATTGGAGCATATGTAACATTGACCGTCATGACTTTATTTGGTGTTCCATACTGGATAGCTATGCTATTAGCGATGTTGGTAACAGCATTACTTGCCCTTTCATCAGAACGTCTTATCTTTCATCCGTTAAGAAAATCCCCTGCCCTCCATCAAATGATGGGTGCGATTGGTATTTTGTTATTTCTAGTTGCACTGGCTCAAGTTATTTGGGGGCCTAATTATCAGAAAATGGTTAGCCCATATGGAGAGGCGATAAAAATCTTTGGGATCACATTTACACAACAGCGGTTAATCGTAATCTTTGCTACTGTAATTATTATGCTTATCCTTCATTTCTTCTTAACAAAGACAATGATTGGCTCAGCAATAATTGCAATGGCACAAAATAGAGAGGGGGCCTATTTGGTAGGAATTAATGCTAACATGGTCGCCATGCTAACCTTTGCGATATCAGGTATACTAGCTGCTGCCGCTGCATCATTATCTTCACCAATAAATCTCGTTTTTCCTGGTATGGGCGATCTAGTGATAATGAAGGCATTTGTTATCATCATTATAGGGGGAATGGGTAGTATTCCAGGTGCAATTATAGCAGGTTATCTGCTTGGTATTGTGGAAAGCTTTGGGGCAACGTATATTTCAGGAGAATATAAAGACGTTATTGCGTTCGTTCTACTTGTCATCATTTTGACAGTGAAACCTACAGGGCTATTTGTTAGGAGGGCTAACTAATGGCAACGATATTCAATAAACGAAATGGAATATATCTTATTCTCGTTATCGCTCTATTCATGCCGTTTATTGTACCGAATGAATATATATTGCATGTACTGGCATTAGTTTGTATTTGGTCAATCAGTGTGTACGGGATAAATATTTTCACTGGATATACTGGGAATTTATCACTAGCACATATTGGATTCTTCGCAATAGGAGCATATACGTTAGGGATATTAACAGTGAAAGCTGGTTGGAACTTTTGGATCGCACTGCTTGCTGCGTGTGTCTTAGCAACCATTTTAGGTATATTAGTAGGATTAATTTCTCTTCGTACAAATGGTCATTTCTTTGCGATTTACACGATGTGTGTTGGTTACATTATTTATTTAATCATAGATAAATGGGATAGCTTAACAGGCGGGGTCAGGGGATTGATTGGAATCCCAAGTCCATCACCAATTGGACCAATTAGGTTTGATAGTTTAACAGCCCATTATTATTTACTGCTTTTTTTCCTTATATTGACCATATTTATTACAAAGCGGATTGTACAATCACTCTTAGGACGTACTTTTATTGCTATACGTAATAGTGAGGAGCTAGCACTTACAATCGGAATATCAACTAAGAAGAATCAATTATTAGCATTTGTTATTTCTTGTTTTTTTGCATCTCTCTCTGGAGCACTTTACGCGTCATTCATCCGATTTATTGGACCGGAAATAGGCTCAACTTTTCTAGGATTTGAGATGTTAATTTACCTAATAATAGGCGGGATTGGAACAATTTCTGGCCCCGTTATTGGAACATTGCTTATTGTCTTTTTAACACAGTCGTTACAGTTCTTACAAGAATATAGGATGTTAATTTTTGGGCCTATTTTACTTTTAATTGTCATCTTTTATCCGCAGGGGATTGCAGGTGCGATTAACGATCTTACAAGTAGATTAAGGCGGCGGAAAATAAAAGGGAATAGGCAGAACGAGGACAAACGAGCTGGCGTAGAGGAGGTAGGGTAATGATTCTCAAGGTTGAAAATCTAACTAAATCGTTCGGCGGGTTAAGGGCAGTAAATGAAGTTAATTTCGAAGTTAAAAAGGGAGACATTCATGCAATAATAGGTCCAAATGGTGCAGGTAAATCAACGTTCTTTAATCTAATTAGTGGGTTCCATCGCCCTACATCTGGAACCATAATGTTTAAAGGGGAAGATATCACAAAAATGCCAGCAAATAAAATTGCTAAGCTTGGAATTGCTAGGACATTCCAAACTACAAATCTCTTTGAAGATGAAACGGTTCTAGATAATCTCATTATCGGTAATCGTTTAAGAACAAAATCAGGCCTTTTCGATGCAATTCTTCGTACGAAACGGGAGAAAAGGGAAGAAATGGAAAGTATTCAAAAGGCTTATGATGCACTAGAATTTATGGAAATTTCCGATTTATCGGATGAACGAATTGGAAATATTACACAGGAACAAAAGAAAAGGGTTGCCTTTGCTTTAGCGCTCACTACAGATCCTGAATTGGTGCTTCTGGATGAGCCGGCCGCAGGTGTTAATCCTGGTGAAACGGATGGGCTGTCTACATTGATTAAAAAGATGGCAGAAAGTGGACTAACGGTTTGTCTTATTGAACATAAGATGTCGATGATTATGTCTCTTGCAGATCGGATAGTTGTATTAAATCAAGGTGCTCGCATTGCAGAAGGAACACCTAAAGAGATTCAAAATAATCCAGTTGTGATTGAAGCTTATTTGGGGAGTGAAGAAGATGAGCCAGTTAAAGTTTAATATTACCGATGTATCTGTTAACTATGGTCCATTTACTGCACTACAAGGAATTAATATGGAGGTGAAACAAGGGGAACTCGTTGTATTACTTGGGGCAAATGGTGCAGGTAAGAGTACGATATTCAGGGCAATCAGTGGTCTAACGAAGCCTAAAAAAGGAGAAATTCAATTTCTTGGTAAAAAAGTAAATGGCATGTCGCCAGATAAACTAGTGAAGCTTGGAATTGTACAATGTGCGGAAGGGAGAAAGTTGTTTCCTGAAATGTCCGTTTCTGAAAACCTTCAAATGGGTGGGTTTGTACACCGGAAAAACAAGAAGGAATTAAAGATGATTATGGAGCATGTATATGAATTATTTCCCATCCTCAAAGAAAAGAAAGGTGATCATGCCGGTTCGATGAGTGGTGGACAGCAACAAATGCTTGCAATTGGAAGAGCATTAATGTCGAAACCAAAATTACTTATGCTCGATGAACCATCTTTAGGTCTTGCACCATTAATAGTGAAGCAAATGTTTGAGATCATTCAGCGAATCAATAAAGAGGGTACAACCATTTTATTAGCTGAGCAAAATGCAAGTGCGGCCTTAAAGATAGCCGATAGAGGTTACGTTATCGAAAACGGCCAAATTGTAGTAAAAGGTAGTAGTGATGAATTATTAAACAATCAAGAGATACGCAAGGCATATATTGGGGCGTAGCTAAAATATTGGTATAGGCTAAAAGAGTAAAAAATTTTCATTTTACAGTGCAACATAGGCTGTCACCTAAAGGCTTGGTTCAACCATAGTTATCTGATCTTGTATTATATTAGGGGGACTATAATGAAAAAAATGCAATATCTTTCTTTTCTAGGAGTACTAATGTTACTCACTATTGGTCTAATAGCCTGTGTAGATGTATCATCAAGTAATTCTATCGAGGAAGAGGTTAATAGTAAGGAGGAGACACATGCAGTGACTCCAAAAGTTAATCAAGGAGAAGAGATTGTAAAAATTGGCTATAGTGGACCATTAAGTGGTGCTGCAGCACAATATGGAGCAAATGTAATAAATGGATTGAAAATGGCATTGGATGAAATAAATGAAGTTGGTTTTATAGTAAATGATACAACATATAAACTTGAATTGGTTGCACTGGATGATAAATATCTACCAAATGAGACAGGTATAAATGTAAAGCGTATCGTTTCAGAAGACTCTCCTATAGCAGTTTGGATTCCGCATAGTGGTGGTGTTTTTGCAACTCAGGTTTTTAATGAGCAGGATGATTTTATTATCATGGCTCAAACTAGTGAACCGAGGATGTATGAACAAGGAAATAAGTTAATGATAGGGGTTTCTCCACAATATAATATATGGCCTGAAACGTATAGTAAATATATGTTGGAGCATTTTGGAACGAAAATGGCCCTTCTTCCAACAAACTCACAATATGGGATGGATTGGTTAAATGTAATTAAGCCTATCTGGGAGGATATGGGCGGAGAAATTGTTTATGAAAGTGCAATTGACTTTGCTAAAGAAACAGATTATTTTACCACTATGTCTAATGCATTAAATGAAAATCCTGATGTTCTTTTCGTAGGAGGACCATCAGAGCCGACTGCACTAGTCATAAAACAAGCAAAGGAATTTGGATTTGACGGTGGTTTCATGATCATGGACCAAGCAAAAATGGAAGAAATGTCAGGGTTTTTAGGAGGTTATGAAATGCTTGAAGGCTCAATTGGTGCCCTTCCTATTGACCAGATTAACAGTCAGTCAAGTAGTAACTTCGTAGAAACATATAAGCGGTTATTTGATGAACAATTCGCAACTGCTGATTCTTCCTTAAGTTATCAAAGTCTTTATGTACTTGTAGAAGCGATGAAAGTAGCAGGAACAGTAACTGATCGAGAAGCAATTATGGAGGCTGTCAATGAAGGCATTCAAAACATTCCTGAAAATAAGATAGTCATTCCTCTCAAAGAAATGGATGAGGTTGGAAGTTTACAATGGAAATTCGATGCTGGTGCTGTTGAGGATGGAGAAGTTATTTCTATTCCGTTTAAAATTGAGTAAGACTTTATCTGTCTATCATTAAGATTATTGCTCTTTAGTAGAAAAGGAGGTTGGAAATGATATTAACAAAAAGAACATTTTTACTTGGCATGTTTTTCATATTAATCTTTGGTTTAATTGCTTGTGTAGATGTTTCACAAGGTAATTCGACGAATAGTGAAAAAGGCGATGAAGTAGAAACTAGTGATGAAATGCCAGAATTAAGTAAAGACGAGGAGATTGTTGAGATAGGATATAGTGGTCCATTAAGCGGTCCCGGAGCTCAATACGGACTGAATGTATTGAATGGACTGGAAATGGCCGCTGATGAAATTAATAAAACTGGTTTTGAAGTTGACGGAATAACATACAAGCTGAAAATTATTGCCTTAGATGATAAGTATTTACCAAACGAAACTGGTGTGAATGTTAAACGAATGATTTCAGAGAATAATCCAGTTGCAGTTTGGATTCCTCATAGTGGTGGTGTTTTAGCAACACAGGTTACGAATGAAGCAGATGATTATATTATTATGGCCTATACAAGTGAACCGAGACAATATGAACAGGGCAATGAGTTAATGATAGGGATTCCTCCACAATACAGTGTTTGGGCTGAACCATTTACAAGATATATGTTAGAAAATTTCGGTACAAGAATGGCACTTCTTCCTACAAATTCTCAGTATGGTAAAGATTGGTCGGAATCAATTGTTCCTGTTTGGGAAGAAATGGGTGGCGAAATAGTCTATAAGACTGAAATTGATTTTGCTAAAGAAACAGACTACTTTACTATTATGACTAACGCATTAAATAAGAATCCAGATGTACTGTTTGTTGGTGGCCCATCAGAACCTACAGCTCTAGTAATAAAACAAGCAAAGGAATTAGGGTTTACTGGAGGCTTCATGATCATGGACCAAGCGAAATTGGAAGAAATGTCAGGATTTCTAGGTGGTTACGAAATGCTTAATGGTTCTATTGGTGTTATACCTATTGAAGATCTTGATAGTGACTCTAGTAATAATTTTGTAGAAACATATAAAGATCTATACAATGAGCAATATGCAACTTCCGAGTCTGCATTAAATTATCAAAGTTTATATGCATTGGTTGAGGCGATGAAAGCGGCAGGTACAGTCGATGATAAGGAAGCAATTATGAAAGCTGTGAATGGCGGCATTCAAAATGTTTCTGAGGATAAAGCAATACTTCCCCTTAAAGGAATAGATGATGTAGGTGCTTTACAGTGGGAGTTTAATGCAGCTGTTATTGAAGATAGCGAGATTATAACCGTACCTGTTAAATAAATTTAAGGGAAATTGGAGCTTGTCTTAGATATATAGATAAAGATTACAAAAATCCCTATTAATTCATATATAAAATATACTTACCAGTTAGTATGTTTTAGATTAAATAAAATGAACAGGAGTGATTTACATGTATTTACGCCTAACAGAGGAACAAAAAATGGTTCAAGAAACTATCCGAAAATTTGTAGAAAAGGAATTAATTCCTTTAGAAAATGACGTTCTTCGAAATGAAAGGGAAGGAAAACCGAGCTTACCGAAAGAAAAATTAGAAGAGCTCCAATTAAAGGCAAAAAAAGCTGGATTCTGGGGAATTAATACACCCGCTGAATTTGGCGGAGCAGATATAGGCCAAATGATGATGGCGATTGTATTAATGGAAGTTTCAAAAACCTTTGTCCCATTCCAATTTGGCGGTTCAGCAGATAATATTCTTTACTATGGGAATGAAGAACAAAAGATGAAATACTTGATTCCAACAATTAATGGTGAGAAAAAATCATGTTTTGCAATGACCGAGCCTAGTGCAGGATCTGATACAAGAGGTATAAGAACAACAGCAATTAAAGATGGAAATGAGTGGGTAATTAATGGAGAAAAAACATTTATAACAGGAGGAAATGAAGCAGATTTTGTTATGGTCATTGCTGTAACAGACAAAGAAAAGCATCAACGAACTGGAATGGATGGTGTCACCTGTTTTATTGTCGATCGAGATATGGGATGGAAATCAGAGTATATTCACACAATGGGAGAATGGGGTCCTGCGGGGTTAGTATTTGATAATGTTCGTGTGCCAGAGGAAAACATTCTCGGGGAAGTGGATGGTGGCTATCAGCTTGGTTTAGAATGGATTGGTTTCGCGAGATGGGTTGTTGGAGCAACAGCTGTTGGTGCAGCGGAAAGATTATTACAAATGGCAATTAATTATTCAAAAGAACGGGAGACTTTCGGGAAGCCAATTTCTGAAAGACAGGCCATTCAGTGGATGATTGCTGATTCTGCAGTGGAAATTGAAGCTGCTAAATGGCTCGTATTAAATGCAGCATTTACCTTAGATCAAGGAGAAGATAATCGACATTTGGCATCCATGGCTAAGCTATACGGAGCAAATATGGGGAATAACGTTGTGGATCGTGTGTTGCAAATTCATGGAGGTATGGGATATACAAAGGAACTTCCAATTGAACGATGGTATCGTGAAGCAAGATTATGGAGAATTTACGATGGAACAGATGAAATTCAACGTTTAATAATCTCTAGAAACTTATTAAAGGGTCATGTTAAAGTAGGGCAATTTATATAAATCAAGGTATAAAGGAGGAATTAAAGATGACAGGTAGATTTAATGAAAGCGTTGCCTTTATTACGGGTGGAAGTCGAGGAATAGGAAGAGGGATTGCTCAATTATTTGCCGAAGAGGGTGCAAAGGTAGCAATCATCGACATAAATGAAGAGGCACTAATTAGAACTGCCAAGGAATTAAACGATCAGGGCTATAAGGTTTTTTCTAAAGTAGTGAATGTAGTTGATGCTAATGAGGTAGAAACTGCAATGAAAGAAGTTGTTGCAGCATTTGGATCACTTGATATTTTGGTAAATAATGCAGGAATTATTCGGGATAATTTATTATTTAAGATGACAGATAGTGACTGGGAACTAGTAATGGACGTACACCTAAAAGGATCATTTTATGCTTCCCGTGCAGCTCAAAAATATATGGTGAATCAAAAATATGGACGTATCATTAATATTTCATCTACCTCTGCACTTGGGAATCGCGGACAAGCAAATTATGCAACAGCAAAAGCTGGACTGCAGGGCTTGACAAAGACACTTGCCATTGAACTTGGAAAGTTTGGGATTACAGTTAATGCTGTTGCACCAGGATTTATTGAAACAGAGATGACGAAGGAAACAGCTGAAAGAGTGGGTATCACCTTTGAAGAGATGGTGAAATTAAGTGTAGATACGATTCCAGTAGGTAGAAGTGGAAAGCCAGTTGACATTGCGAATGCGGTATCATTTTTTGCTGATGAGAGATCTTCGTTTGTTAATGGTCAGGTTATTTATGTTGCTGGTGGTCCAAAAGATTAAATTTATTAAATGAACAAAAGCTCAAGCGCCCGTTTAGCGACATACAAACTGGAGAACTTCTGACGAGATAAAAAAACACGGCTAAGAATGAGCCGATGTTGACTTATCATAGGAGGAAGTTTGAAGTTTACTAATCGCTGGGCGCTGGTGCTGGACGTGTCCTATCTCGTCTAGGATATTGTAAAATGGAAATTTTTATACTTTCTTATTCTTTTCAAAAAGGGGATGTGTTTATGTTTCAAGATTCAATTGGGAAAAAATCAAAAAAAGTTAAAAATACTGTTGAAAGGGGAGCAGTAAAACGATTTGCAGAGGCCATTGGTAACGTACATCCTATATTTGTCGATGAGGAATATGGAAAACAATCAAGATACGGCCAAAACATTGCACCAATTACCTTCCCTAGAGTATTTGATTATGGAAAAATTGAGGATTTCTACCTTCCAAATATCGGACTTATTCATGGGGAACAAATCTATCATTACGAAAGACCATTATTAGTAGGTGAAGAGATTTATTGTTATACCGAAGTCGTAGATTATTATGAAAAGAACGGAAGCATGGGGCTAATTGGATTTGTAATTTTAAAAGCTTATGGAGATGACAAGGAAGGAAAAGTTATCTATAGCGAAACGCAAACTGTTCTTGTAACTGAGGCAGTAAGAAAGGAATTGGATAGATGAAAAGTATAGTTGATTTAGAAAAAGGACAATTGCTTGAGGAGATAACACTTAGCCCAGTATCGAGAATCAATTTAATTAAATATGCAGGGGCTTCAGGTGATTTTAATCCTATTCATACGATTGATGCCGAAGCAACCAAAGCTCAGCTGCCAGGGATTATTGCTCACGGGATGTGGACAATGGGGAATTTATCAAAATTATTCACTCCCTTCTTAGAAGAAGGGTTTATTCAAGATTATAAAATACGTTTTGCAGGAATGGTTTTTCTTGAGGATGTTATAACACTTAAAGCAAGGTTACAAGAAAAGAATAATGAATTACTTAACTTTAAAGTCGCGGCTGTTAATCAAAATGGTCAAGAAGTAATTAAAGGGGAAATCACATTTAAAAAATATTTATGAATCACGTTGATATCGATTTTTATATTGACCGTTTTGTATCGTTATTATAAAGCGAATAAGAAGGGGCGAATGGAATTATGAAAAGAGATGCGGTTATTGTGTCAGCAGTTCGAACACCGATTGCAAGACAGGGAGGAGCTTTAGCGAGTATCCCTCCACATGTATTTGGAGCTGAAGTAATTAAAGAGGCTATTAAGCGGGTAGGTATTGAACCGGAGCATATTGATGACGTGATATTTGGAAATGTGTTAAGTGGTGGGGGAAATATTGCTAGATTAACAGCATTACAGTCAGGTCTTGCAATAGAATTACCAGGTCTGACAATCGATCGGCAATGCGGTTCAGGTATAAACGCCATTACCTTGGCTGCTCAAGCTATTAAATCGGGTGATGGGGATATTTATATTGCAGGTGGAACGGAGAGCATGAGCCGTGCCCCATACTTAATGGATCGTCCAGAAAAAGCGTACAGTTCTACACCACCACAGTTCCGGGGTTCCCAACTCTCACCAAAAGAAATAGGTGATCCACCAATGGGAATTACAGCGGAAAATTTAGCGGAAAAATATGAAATTAGTAGGGAAGAACAGGATGAGTTTTCTTTACGAAGCCAGCAAAGAATGGCAAAAGCTATAGAAGAAGGGCGCTTTGACGCACAAATCGTCCCAATAACGGTTCCTGTCAGGAAAGGAGAACCGATTGTTTTTAAAACGGATGAACATCCCCGACCAAATACGACAATCGAAGGACTTTCAAAATTAAAACCTGCATTTCTAAAAGATGGAACGGTAACAGCCGGGAGCAGCTCGGGGTTAAACGATGCTGCGTCAGCCCTAGTGATTATGTCGAGAGAAAAAGCAGAAGAATTAAATATTACACCATTGGCAACCATTCGTGCTACTGCTGTTGCCGGAGTAGATCCCAATATTATGGGAATAGGTCCTGTACCTGCAACAAAAAAAGTCCTCGAAAAATCCGGTCTTAGTTTAAGTGAGATAGATATTATCGAGCTAAATGAGGCATTTGCTGCACAAGTGATTGCCTGTGATCGAGAGCTAAACCTAGATCCAGAAAAACTAAATGTTAATGGTGGAGCAATTTCACATGGTCACCCATTAGGTGCTACCGGAGCAATACTTGCCACAAAAGCTATCTATGAGCTAAAGCGTTCAAATGGAAGGTATGCACTTATCACTGCTTGTATTGGCGGAGGGCAGGGTATTGCCACAATCATTGAAGCTGAGTAGGTCTAGAGAGGGTAGAAAAAACTAACGTTCTAACCGGAAATTAGAATACTATTGCTGCAATGAAGGAGGTTACTATGATAACGTCATTTGATATTGAGGTGTATGTTCGTTTTGCAGAAACAGATGCAGCAGGTCATGTAAATAATACGAGTTATTTTTTATATCTTGAGGAAGCCCGGACAAAGTTTTTTAATGAATTGGGAGTCAAAATGGGAGAACGACCTCCTATCAATAATTTTATCTTAGCATCTACAACATGTGATTATGTGGCGCAAGCGTTTGCTAGCCAAACGCTAAAGGTTGCGACAGTTGTTACAAACATTGGCACAAAAAGTTTCAAAGTAGCTCACGAGATTACAGTTTCTGATACTGAGATTGTCATTGCACGTGCAACTGCTACACTTGTCTGCTTTAATTATGCTGAACAAAGAACGGAGCCAATACCGGTGTTGATTCGAAAAAATCTAGAGCAAAACTTTATCGCTGGTTAGTAGATAGTAATATCTCCCTTAAAAATAAAGGAAATTAAATCTTAAAATGTATATAAGGAGGATCTGTTATGGAAGTTAATCAAAGCGAGGATTTACTAGTTACTAGAAATGAAGGATTACTAAACCTTACCTTAAATCGCCCAGATAGTCTAAATGCCTTTAGCCCAGAAATGATTATAGGTTTAAAAGATGCAATCACACTAGCTAAAAGAGACCAGGCGATTCAGGTGGTTACTATATCGGGAACAGGTCGTGCATTTTGCTCTGGTGGAGATGTAAAAACAATGGGAAAAAAACAACCATTGGAGGCCTATGATCATATTGGAGAATTAAATGAATTAATTCTATCAATGAGGGATTTAGAAAAGCCTATTATTGCTGCAGTCCATGGATTTGCGGCAGGAGCCGGATTTAATTTGGCATTAGCCTGTGATATTATCCTGGCTGAAGAAGGTAGTAAATTCGCATTAAGCTTTTCAAAAGTAGGATTAATATCTGATGGGGGAGGACTATACTTTCTCCCAAGGTTAATTGGTCCATATCGTGCAAAGGAATTATTATTCAGTGCAGAGCCTATTTCGGTTGAGGAAGCATATACTTTAGGGATTGTAAACCATATTTATCCAATAAGTAATTTCAAAGAAAAAGTCAATGAATTTGCAAATAAATTAGCTACTGGTCCTTCTGTGGCATATGGATTTATTAAGAAGATTACGGATCAATCGTTTAATTCTACCTTAGATGAGATTCTTGAATTAGAGCGGATTACACAGGCAACGATCGTTTCCACAGAGGATCATGAGGAAGGAATACAAGCATTTAAAGAAAAACGACAACCGAATTTTAGAAGAGTTAAAACAGGGATTTAAACTTAGAGCTAATAAACCGAGTCTTCGTTTATGTTTATTAAATTTCCATCTCCTCTCCTAGAGAGGAGATGGTTAAAAGAATCTTTATAAAAAGGAGATAATCCAAATGCAGTTAAACGAATTAAAGCAACAAGTGAAATTACCCGTCATCATGGCTCCAATGTTTTTAATATCTAATCCTAAAATGGTAATCTGCGCATGTGAGGCTGGAATTATTGGGTCTTTTCCAGCACTAAATGCCCGCACAACGGAATTGCTTGAAAAGTGGATAATTGAAATCAAGAGTGACTTAGAGAAAATCAGAATGGAAAATCCTTCAAAAGTAATCTCACCATGGGCAATCAATTTTATTAGTCATAAATCAAATATGCGTTTTGAAGCAGATCTTCAATTGATTGAAAAACATCAGCCGCCACTTGTTATAACATCACTAGGTGATCCAAGTCCTGTTGTGAAAATTGTCCATAACTATGGTGGGCTCGTATTCTCGGATGTCATTAATGTGAAATTCGCTAAAAAAGCATTGGAAAAAGGAAGCGATGGATTGATTCTTGTTGCTAACGGTGCAGGTGGTCATGGTGGAACACTTAATCCAATCGCATTTGTTCATGAAGTCAGAGAGTTTTTTGACGGACCGATTATTTTGGGAGGAAGTATGTCGAAAGGTGAAGATATACTTGCTGCAGAGGTTCTTGGTGCAGATTTTGCTTATATGGGAACACATTTTATCGTTGCAGAGGAAAGTGGTGCAAGTGAGGAATACATTCGAATGGCAATTGACTCGTCAATCGATGACATTATTTATACACCGGCTTTTAGTGGTATATCAGCAAATTACTTGATTCCAAGTATTATTAACTCAGGGCTGGATCCAAATAATCTTCCGGAAAAAGGAAAAATTGATTTCTCAGAGCTCGGGAATCCAAACATTCGTGCCTGGAAGGATATCTGGGGTGCAGGCCAAGGGATTGGCGGAATAAAAGAGACTCAATCAATTGCTGAAATTACACAAGAACTATTAGGACAATATAGGACGGCACAGGAAAAAGTGAGCAGTTCATTAATCGATAAAATAATGAGAAGGTGATCATATGTCAGACGTAGTAAAAGTAAAAAAAGATAATAATATCGCATATATTTCCATGAATAGACCAGAAAAGCGGAATGCATTATCCGTGGAGATGGCAAATGAATTGTTGTTTGCATTAAAAGATGCGGACGCAGATGATGACATAAAGGTAATCATCTTATCAGGTGAGGGTAAGGCTTTTTCTGCTGGTGGGGATTTAGATACATTGAATAATCTAAACAATATCGCAGAAATCATGAAATATATGAAACAGGCACTAGCAGTTATTCAAACGATTAGGAAATTAGATAAATATGTCATAAGTGCTGTACATGGATTTGCCGCAGGTGCTGGTTTCAGTATCGCCCTTGCCGCAGACTTCGTTGTAATAGATTCAAAGGCGAAATTTGTCTGTAGTTTTACCAATGTAGGAATTATTCCCGATCTTGGACTTGTAAAGACATTATCTGAAATGTTGCCTTCTACCATTGCCAAGGAGTGGATTTCATCGGCAAGGCCGGTTTCTGCACAAGAAGCATATGAAAAAGGCATCGTAAATAAGGTTGTCGAAGGTGATCTACTACAGGGTGCGGCAGACTTTGCTCAGTTTATTATCGATGGTCCACCCCTTGCTAATCAATTCGTTAAGCAGTTAGTTAATCACTCGGCAGAATTAACCTATGACACAAATGACATGCAAGAGACAACGATACAGACATTACTTCTACAATCAGAGGATAAACAAGAAGGAGTTCGTGCATTTTTCGATAAGAGAAAGCCTGAATTTAAAGGGAGATAGTAATTAATAATAATAATAGAGTGGAAGTGAATAAAATGCTAGAACAATTCGGAATCAATTCTATAAAACTAGATCTCCCTTTCCGTCTTAACCACGTAAACAGTTTCATTGCTGAAGGAACGGATGGTTGGACGGTAATCGACGCTGGTCTTCATAATGTTGAAACAGTAAAAAGATGGGAACAGGAACTAGACGGAAAAACGGTAACGAATATTTTAGTAACCCATTATCATCCAGATCATTTCGGTTATGTTGGCGGTCTGCAACAGAAAACAGGCGCTAGTGTTTCGATGTCCATGGTTGATGCGGATGCAGGACTAAACGCATGGGAAGATCTCTATCTAGATAAATTAACTGATAATTATTTACTAGCAGGTATTCCTGATGATATTGCAAATCAAATGTCCAGCAACACAGAGGAATTTATCTCGCTTGTCACTCCATACCCAAAAATAAATCATTATTTTCAAGAAGGTGAATTAATCCCGTTTGGCATGTACGAATATGAAGTGATTTTTACTCCAGGACATTCAGATGGTTTGATTACTTTATATAACAAAGAGAAGAGTATGCTACTGGCAACAGATCATATTTTACCCAATATTACGCCGAATATTTCTTACTGGTTTCATGGTGATCCGAATCCATTAAAAACATTTTTAAATTCGTTAGCTAAAATTAAAAAATTGGATGTTGATTTTGTTGTACCTTCACATGGGCAGCCATTTTACGGGGCGAATGATCGAATAGATGAAATAATAGCTCATCATGATGAAAGACTAACACATTCATTGGAAATAATTGCTGACGGGTGTACTGTTTACGAAGTTTGCCAAGAGCTATTTCCTAAGATAAAAAATACCCATGATAAAAGGTTCGCAATTGGGGAGACAATTGCACATTTGGAATATTTATATGTGAAGAACGAATGTGTGCGTGAAGTAAAGGACGGAAAATATATATACTATATTTAAACTCAGCCCCTTCCCAAGGAGCTATTCTGTCTACAATGTTCACTGAATAAATCAGAATATTGCTAGCTAAACATCTGTATTGGTATAATCATAGAAACAGTCGAAATTTTGGAGGTAAATCAATGCATCGTTTAATCAGTCCATATCGTAACGAAATACTAGAGACGGTCCTTGAAAATCTCTACTATTGCTTAGTTATTGTTGATGCGGAAGGCAGGATCATATACTTGAATGACCACTATTGTAATTTCCTTGAAGTAAAGAGAGAGGATGCAATTGGAAAACCTGTTGCCGATGTGATTGAGAATTCGAGAATGCACATTGTTGCGAGAACAGGCAAAGATGAGATAGCTGATCTGCAGTACATACGTGGAAATCATATGATTGCCAATCGAGTTGCCGTACGTGCCAATGAACGGGTGGTTGGTGCGGTTGGCATTGTTCTTTTTCGTGATACGAAAGAATGGATGAACATGAATAGTCACATTAAAGAGCTGCTACTTGAATTGGAGGAATATCGCAAACAACTAAACGACCGCTATGGAACAACATATTCTTTACACGATATAATTGGGAATTCTCCACAAATTACGGAATTGAAAACGAAAATTAAGAAAATCGCACCGAGTGATGCCACCGTACTAATCAGAGGGGAAAGTGGAACTGGGAAGGAGCTCGTCGCTCACAGTATTCATCATTTAAGTGAGCGGCATACGAAACCATTTGTTTCAATTAATTGTGCTTCGATTCCCGAGCACTTACTAGAGTCAGAATTATTTGGCTATAAAGAGGGTGCTTTTACAGGGGCGAAGAAGGGTGGAAAACTTGGGAAATTCCAGCTTGCGAATGGAGGAACATTGTTCTTAGATGAAATTGGTGATATGCCATTAAATGCACAGGTGAAAATACTCCGAGTTTTGCAAGACGGAGAAGTAGAAGCAATTGGCGCGGTTCAGACAGATAAAGTTGATGTAAGAATCATTACGGCTACTAATCAGCCACTGGAGAAACTGATTCAGGAACAGCAGTTTAGAGAAGATTTATTTTATCGAATAAATGTAATTCAAATGCAGACACCGCCGCTTAGAGAAAGGCCAGAGGATATTCGAGTACTAGCAAAATATATTCTTCAAAAGATAACGAATCGTACAGGTAAGCGTGTGCTTGACTTCGATACAAAGGTATTGGACTATTTTATGCATTACACCTGGCCGGGGAATGTTAGAGAGTTAGAAAACGTAATAGAGTCAGCAGTACATCTGACAAACTCCGAGAGAATACATTTGAAAGATCTTCCAGATCATTTGCAGCCAAATGGTTTAGTGAATGAGAATGCTGGTACATTAAAGGAGATTATTGAGCAAACGGAAAAATTGGCAATAGAACGTACACTGAAAAAAGCAAATGGGGACAAGCAAGCTGCAGCGAAATTATTGGGAATCGGGAAATCAAGCTTATATGATAAAATAAGTAAATATGATCTTTGATTTCCACTAACATGGAATTCATTCCGAAATTCCGGAATAAAAGTAATTGGTAGTTTTTGAAAAGGTTTACAATATTTTGTTAAAAAGAATCATACCTATTTTCCAAGAATCTGGAAAGTAGGTATGTTTTATTATTAATTAGTAAGAGATTTTTAAATAGTCCACTCACTTCATTAGTCAGCTCAATGCTGTCATCTAAAGAAATGATGCTAGTTAAATTATTAACTTATGGGATTTTTATATAGTTGGCATGATTTTTGCATGTATATATCTGGAAGGGAGAGAAGCAGTGATGAAACAAATTCATACATCATTTAATGAAGCAGTAAAGGATATTACTGATGGCTCGACGATTATGGTAGGAGGCTTCGGTCTTGTTGGCATTCCGGAGAATCTTATTCTAGCCCTCAGAGATTCTGAAGTAAAACATTTGACGGTAATTTCTAATAATTGCGGTGTGGATGATTGGGGTCTGGGATTATTATTACAGAATAAGCAGATTGATAAAATGATAGGCTCTTATGTTGGCGAAAATAAAGAGTTTGAGCGTCAAGTCTTATCAGGCGAGCTAGAGGTAGAGCTCGTTCCACAAGGGACGCTTGCAGAGCGAATTCGTGCAGGTGGAGCAGGGATTCCTGCATTTTATACTCCAGCAGGGGTAGGGACACCGATTGCAGAAGGAATTGAAGTACGTACATTTAATAATAAAGAATACTTGCTGCAAACCGCATTAAAGGCGGATTTTAGCCTTGTTCGAGCAGCGGTTGGTGATAAAAAGGGAAATTTGATTTATAGAAAAACAGCGCAAAACTTTAATCCAATGATTGCAACTGCTGGAAACGTAACGATTGCCGAAGTGGAGGAATTGGTTGAACCGGGAACACTTTCCCCTGCTCAAATTCATACTCCGGGAATTTATGTACAACGGCTAATTGAGGGCAAACAAGAAAAACGTATTGAAAAGCTGACAATAACACAGCATGCATAATCCTTAGGGAGGAGGGAACAAAATGATAAAACAAAACAAGTTCGATAAAACGACTGTAAGAGAAAGGATTGCAAAAAGAGCGGAGCAGGAAATTGTGAACGGTTCCTATGTGAATTTAGGAATTGGCATGCCGACGATGGTTGCAAATTATATTCAACCTGGAAAAGAAGTTGTTCTCCAATCAGAGAATGGTTTACTTGGTATCGGTCGATTTCCGTATGAGGAAGAAGTAGACCCAGATTTAATCAATGCTGGGAAAGAAACCGTAACAGCGATAACAGGGGCATCTTATTTTAGCAGTGCCGAGTCATTTGCAATGATCCGTGGAGGTCATATAGATCTTGCCATTCTAGGTGGTATGGAAGTTTCCGAAAAGGGAGATCTAGCAAATTGGATGATACCTGGGAAAATGATTAAAGGGATGGGTGGAGCAATGGACCTCGTCCATGGAGCGAAGAAAATTGTCGTGATTATGGACCATGTGAATAAAAAGGGTGAGGCGAAAATTTTAAAAACATGTACACTTCCACTAACAGGTAAAAATGTTGTCAATCGGATTATTACCGATCGTGCAGTTATCGATGTAGAGAATAAGGGGCTAGTACTTGTTGAAGTTGCAAAAGGATTTAGTATAGAAGAAATAATTGAATCAACTGATGCAGCGTTACATGTGAGTGAAAGCCTCCGAATGGGTACGTACTAAATAAAGGAGGAATTGTAAAATGGTCAAAGATAAAGTAGTGTTTATAACTGGTGCAGCGAGTGGAATTGGTCATGAAATTGGTATTTCATTTTTAAAAAATGGTGCAAAGGTAGCTTTTTCAGATATTAATGAAGAAAAGGTGAAGGAGGTAACGGAGCAACTGCAAAAAGAGGGTTATGACTGTTTAGGGTTAAAATGTGATGTGACGAAGGAAGAAGAGCTGCAGCAGGCAATTGACAGGACTGTTGAAAAGTATGGAAGACTGGATGTTTTATTTAATAATGCCGGATTGCAGCATGTCGCAGACCTGGAGGATTTTCCAACTGATAAATATGAATTTATGATTAAGGTGATGTTAGTAGCTCCATTTATGGCAACGAAGCATGTGTTTCCAATCATGAAGAAACAAGGATCAGGAAGAATTTTAAACATGGCTTCAATTAATGGTGTCATTGGTTTTGCTGGAAAAGCTGCATACAATAGTGCCAAACATGGTGTCATTGGCTTAACGAAGGTAGCGGCATTAGAAGGGGCAGATCATGGCATAACAGTGAATGCAATTTGCCCTGGTTATGTCGATACGCCACTTGTTCGAGGACAATTCGCTGATTTAGCAAAAACCCGAAATGTACCACTGGAAAAAGTGCTTGAAGAAGTATTGTATCCATTAGTGCCACAAAAACGCTTACTGGACGTACAAGAAATTGCCGATTATGCTCTATTTTTGGCGAGTGATAAAGCAAAAGGAGTTACTGGCCAAGCAGTATTAATCGATGGCGGTTATACTGCACAGTAACGAACAGAAGGGAGATAGCAGAAATGAAAGCGGTATATATTTTAGAGGGTGCTAGAACACCTTTCGGAACCTTTGGTGGAAGCTTGAAGGATGTTGACCCAACAGAACTAGGTGTCACAGCAAGCAAGGAAGCCATTCGTCGCAGTGGTATTGATCCAAGCAGCATTGATTTTTCGGTCATTGGCAATGTCATTCATTCTGCAAAAAATGCACCATATTTATCTCGACATATTGCCTTAAAATCAGATATCCCATTGACAAGTCCAGCACTGACAGTTAATCGCTTATGTGGCTCGGGACTTCAGTCGGTCGTTTCCGCTGCCCAGGCGATCATGCTTGGCGATGGGGAAGTGGCGCTTGCTGGTGGTGTTGAAAATATGAGTCTGTCACCACATGCATTAAGGGGAAGTCGGTTTGGTACAAAGCTTGGAACACCACAAATCGACGATACTCTATGGGCGTCTTTAACTGACGAATATATTGGCTCTGGCATGGGTGTAACGGCTGAAAATCTCGCTGAAAAATACTCGATTACACGAGAAGAGCAGGATGAATATGCCTATCTAAGCCATATGCGAGCCGCTGAGGCAAGACGTCAAGGAAAGTTTGCTGAAGAAATTGTTCCAGTTGAAATATCAACGCGAAAAGGAACATTGATAGTGAAGGAAGACGAACATATCCGTGAAGATACGTCGACAGAAAAATTAGCGAAGCTCAGGCCTTCGTTTAAAAAAGATGGTACAGTAACGGGTGGAAATGCGAGCGGAATCAATGATGGTGCAGGTGCAATTGTGGTGGCAAGTGAAAATGTTGTGCAAAAAAATAGTTTAAATCCACTGGCTAAAATTATTTCCTGGGGTATTGCTGGCGTAGACCCGGCGTTGATGGGCATTGGTCCTGTCCCCGCGATTAAACATGCATTAGAAAAAGCGTCTTTGGCAATAGACGATATAGATCTTTTTGAAATAAATGAAGCATTTGCAGCTCAATATTTAGCTGTAGAAAAAGAACTAGGTTTAGATAGAGAAAAAGTAAATGTAAATGGTGGGGCCATTGCGCTAGGACATCCAATTGGGGCAAGTGGTAATCGAGTATTATACACATTAATAAGGGAACTAATTAGAAGTGAGAAAAGATATGGTGTTGCATCCTTATGTATCGGTGGAGGACAAGGTATTGCGATGGTAGTGGAGAGGGTTTAATATTCTTGGGTAGATAGGAAGGTATAAAAACCTTCTTAACGAGTAAGTGCACAAAGGAACACTACGAAGTGATACATCGCAGAATCAAAAGGACTTTTGATTCGAACTAAGGCTGTCATCGAAAGGCTTGGCTAAACCGTAGTTTTCTAACCTTTCGACATTCTTAGGTTAGTGAAGCCTTTACGAGATATATTAAATTGTCAGGGGGATGTGTACATGGAATTAATTACAATTTTAGTAGCACTAGCGCTATTAATGACTGCTGCATATCGCGGATATTCTGTTATCTTATTCGCGCCGATAGCTGCCTTATTAGCTGTTGTCTTTATAGATCCGATCAACATACTGCCGTTCTATTCCGGTGTATTCATGGAAAAGATGGTTGAATTTATTAAGAACTATTTCCCAGTCTTCTTATTAGGTGCCATTTTCGGGAAAGTTGTTGAAATGTCAGGGATTGCAGAATCCATTGCAAAAACAATTGTAAGATTTATCGGTGCTAAACAGGCTATGTTGACGGTTATTTTGCTAGGTGCAATTTTAACATATAGTGGCGTAAGCTTATTTGTTGCCGTTTTTGCCATCTATCCTTTTGCGAAACAATTGTTTATTCAAGCAGATATCCCTAAAAGGTTGATGCCTGCAACGATTGCACTTGGTGCATTTACTTTCACGATGGATGCCATACCTGGTACACCACAAATTCAAAATGTTATCCCTACCTCTTTCTTTGGGACAAACATTTATGCTGCACCAGTACTTGGAATAATCGGCGGTATCATTGTCTTTGGTGCAGGACTTGCATACTTAGAGTGGAGAAAGAGACAAGCCAAGAAAAAGGGAGAAGGTTACTTTGGGTTTGGAGATGAAGCTGCTGCTGCTCTTGAAAAGGAAAAAGCAACAAGTAGTGAAGAATCTATGCCAAATTTAAACTCGAATCAATCTGTTATAAAACAGATTCTAGCATTTGTTCCACTTGTTCTCGTAGCAGTAATGAATAATTATTTAACGAAGGCAATACCAAGTTGGTATCCAGATGGATTTGATTTTGCTTTACTTGGATTAGAGCAATATGCTGTCGATGTTGCTAAAACCGCTTCGATCTGGGCAGTTGAAATTGCATTGGTTGTCGGAATTATCACGGCACTCGCCTATAATTTTAAACGAGTGAAGACAAAGCTTAAAGAAGGACTAAACACGAGTATTGGCGGTTCATTATTAGCCGTTATGAACACAGGATCGGAATATGGTTTTGGTGGCGTTATCTCAGCTCTTCCTGGGTTTACCGCAATTAGTAATGGGATATCGGGTACATTTACGAATCCACTTGTTAATGGTGCAGTGACGACGAGTACACTTGCAGGTATTACAGGGTCTGCGTCTGGAGGAATGGGGATTGCTTTAAGTGCGATGGCAGATCAATACAATCAAGCAATCGCCGCAGCGGGTATTTCACCTGAAGTTATGCATCGAGTTGTTGCGATGGCATCAGGTGGTATGGATACACTTCCACATAACGGCGCTGTAATTACGTTGCTTGCTGTTACAGGATTAACGCATAGACAGTCATATGGCGACATATTCATGATTACAATCATTAAAACATTAGCAGTATTTGTTGTTATCGCGCTTTATACGTGGTTTGGTATTGTGTAACGGAATAATTGTTATTAAATACCCGCGGAATTCCTATGAACAAATTTGGACTATTATCGAAAAAAGATATAAAATAGGTGTGTTTTGTCCTTGGTAGTAGATTTTGACCGATTGTCTACTACTAGGGATTTTTGTTTGTATAGCTTCGTTATTTTACCCCAAATAGAAATCGCTTCTACACCAGTATCCTTCAACAAATAGGGCTTTACTATTCCCGAATACTGTTCACAACATTCCACATAAAATTAATAACCAAAAAATATCCGCATATAATTTATAACATAATGATAATGAAAGGTAACTCATTAATAAAAAAGCAGTATTTATAGCTAGGGGGTGGTCTATTTTTATGATCTTATAACAAGGTCTCAAGCTAATTTTCAAAAAATACAGGGGGTGTTTTTTTGAAAAACAGAACAATTATTTGGTTGGTTGGCGGATTGGCCTTACTTGTAATTATTGGAGTCCTTGTTTGGCAAATGGCTATTCATAATAATACATCCGTTCAACAGTCAGAAGAAGTTGAGAAACAGCCAGAAGAGAAAGCAGAACCAGAAGAGGCTGAAGAACCAGAAGAAACGGAAGAGCCAGAAGAAACCGAGGAACCAGAGGATGCTGAGTATGAAAACTGGTCAACATTTGGTTATGATTTAGAATTAACCCGTCATGTTCCATTTGATGAAATAACGAAAGATAATGTGAATGATCTAGGGTTAGTCTGGTCTCAAAAGTTTAAAGAATTAAATGAAAACATTCCAGCAGGAAATCAAAGCTATCCGATTATCATCGATGGGGTCCTGTATGTTACAACTGGGGCAAACTATGTCTTTGCATTTGATGCGGTTACAGGAGAAGAAAAGTGGCGATGGGAACCACCTCAAGAATTATTAGATACGCTAGAGCGTCAAAGTATGCCAATGACTAATCGGGGAGTGGCAGTAGGGGAAGGAAAAGTATTCATGATTACTGGTGATGTTGGACTCGTTTCTATCGATCAAGAGACCGGAGAAACGATTGATCGAATCTTATTAAGTGATTACTTTCCTACACTCACGCCTGAAAATGGTTACTATGAAACAACAGCTCCAATCTATTATGATGGAAAAATATTCGTAGGTTCATCTGGTGGAGACAATGGAGTTCGTGGATTCGAGATGGCATTTAATTCAAGTGATTTAAGTCCCGCATGGGATGAACCATTTTGGACTGTTCCCCCTAAAGGAGAAGATTGGCTGGCGGAAGGCTTATTTGGTGGAGGTGGTGCAGTATGGATGCCACCAAGTGTTGACCCAGAAACAGATACAATATACTTTGCTGCAGGTAATCCTGCCCCTGATTTCTATGGGGAAAAACGGCCAGGAGCGAATCCACATACGAACTCCGTTATAGCGGTAGAAGCTGACACAGGTCAAATGAAGTGGGTAAATCAACAGATTTCTCATGATCTATGGGATTATGACAGTGCGGATAGCCCATCTGTATTTACTGCTACTATTAACGGTGAGGAGCGCCGAGTAGTTGCTGAAGGTAGTAAAGGCGGGGAATGGTGGGCATGGGATGCTGAATCAGGAGAAACCATTTATGAAAATATTGCTTTCAGTAAAATAGATCACCCCGATCCAACACCAGAAGGTACTTTAGTATACCCTGGAATTCTAGGCGGTCAGAACTATGCCCCAGACACCTTTGATCCTGAACTTAATTTGGTGTTAATTCCGGGGATTGAATCACCGAGTATTATCAAAGTGGCAGGGAATGAACAAGAAGCAGTAGAAAAGAACGGAAGTGTGTGGGCATTTGGTACTTCATATGCAGCACCAGCAGATGATGTGGAAAGTTACGGTACGGTTACAGCGATTGATTTAGAAAATGGTGAAATTGTTTATCAAATCAAAACGGACGATGCGATGCGCGGAGGTTTATCAAGTACAGCTACAGGAATAACTTTCTTTGGAGAATTAAGTGGAAATGTGCAAGCAATTGATACAGCTACAGGAGAAAATCTGTGGAATTTCCAAACAACGGGTGAAACGATTTCTGCAGCACCATCTATTTTTACCAAAAATGGGAAGCAATATATCGCCATTACTTCTGCAGGTAGAGATCCACAAATCTTTGTGTTCGCTTTAGGTGGGGATAAGGAGCAAGGTGATTAAAGCAATGGAGCTCGACTCTTGGACCCAAACGAATAGTAGTAAGGCAGAGAGGGTGCTCTCTGCCTTTCATTTGGAGAGGGGGAGAAGGAGTGGTAAAGAAGCTTTTATTCATTTTTTTCATGTTGATAATACCATTATTATCTGCCTGTACTGGAACAAGTGAGGATCAAATTGAAAGTGGACAAAAACAGGGACAAAAAGATATGGAGGAAGAGCAACGAGAAAAGGCTGTTGTGCAAGATGTCTCCCTATCTTTAGATAAACAAAATTTATCAGTTACTCCTTGGCGTTTAGATAATTCACAACTGGAAGAGGTAATAGGGATATTAACGGTGGACGGAAAGCCTGTCAATGATGCTGCAATTCAAGTTGATGCGAAGAGAATAATAAAAACAGATGAAACTGGCTCATTTAGTTTTATGATTGACCGCAATAACTTAGCGAATAAAACCGTCGAAGTTGTAAATGTTGACAATGCTAAAATAGGTGATGGTGAACTTTTAGATGAAACAAAACATGCGTTACTGTCACTAAGTGAAAAAATAACCGTTAGCTATCCTATAGAAATAATTAGTGTGGAACCCTCAAAAGAGGATGAAAAATTCGTGGTTGTAGAAGGTACGGCAATCTTAGATGAAAATCAAGAATACCCAGCTTTTGGAACCAGTAAATATAGTGTACATGGAACTGTTGTAGATAGTGAAGGGAATCCAATTGAAGGAGCTACTGTGAATCTACGTCGGGATGGTGTGGAAGGATTCACTGTGTCACATCCAAGTAATGAAGATGGAGAATATCAAATGATGTATTTACCAGAAGACGATGAGGACCACTATTTAAATGTCGTATATGAAGGGGTAACTTACCATCTCCCAGATAATAGAGTATTTCAATTTCCAGAAGATATAAGTGTACAAGTTGACATCCAACTACCAAGTGAAGGGGAAGTCATTACAGACGAACCACCGTATCTAGTTAGTAGAACGGCTCCAGGAGCGCTTTACACAGGGATAATGATTGGATTACATGTAGATGGAGACGTTGAATATTCGGTGACAATCCCAAATAGAGATGGTACTTTTACGATGAAAGTTCCTAAATTAGTCTGGAATGGGTCTCCAACCTTTTACCAAGCATCATTTGAAAAGTTTTTGTTAGAGGGAAAAGAGTCTGGAGACATGGTTTCTTCTGAATTTTTGCCTGAACCAAATGAAAATGAACCGACAATGATTGTTCCGAAAGAAGGGTAAAGCAAATCCGTTAACAAAAAATCACATTAGAGGGGGAAGTAAAATGAAAGAAAAGTTTTTTGGGGTTTTAATCGCATCACTATTCGTTCTTTTATTAACAGCATGTGGTGGAGATACTAGTGATACAGATCAGGGAGCAAATCAAGAAGAATCAGGTAAAGTAGTGGAAATAACCATTCATGCTACTAATTTTGAATTTGATCAAGATGAAATAAGTGTAAACAAAGGCGACAGAGTTAAATTAACTTTAGTTAGCGATTCTGGAACTCACGGTATTGAAGTTGAAGGATATGATGTTACGCTTTTAGATGGTGAAACGATAGAGTTTGTTGCAGATGAGGTTGGAACGTTTGAATTTTATTGTAACATTCTTTGTGGGGTGGGCCATGATAGCATGGCAGGAAATTTAGTTGTAAGTTAAATATTGTTATCGATTGTAGGGGAGGATACCTTAGTGTATTCCTCCCCTTTCTTATATATTGTTAGACTTATTAATGGTACCAGTATAGATATTTCCTCATTACAGAAAAGTTAATCAAGTTTTATATGAAAAATTGACAATTCCCAATATTCAGCGTAGAATGTTACGTGATTAGTCTTATGTCTATAGGGTTGTATAGGAAGAAAAATTTAGGACTTTAAAAGGAGGAGATTTATGAAAACGTTACCAACCATAAAAAAATAGTAAAATAGTATTTCTTTATGATGTTCTTTGTATTTCCTACTTAAAGAAAACAGGGGGGCATTTTATTGGAGAATAAAAAGATAGTTTGGGCAATTATTGGTATCTTCATTTTATTTGCAGCGGGTGTAGGGGGATGGGCATTATCAACAAATAATAATGCAGAACCCGCAAAAGCAACAGCAGGTTCTGAGGAGCAGTCAGAGGCAGAAGAACCGGAGGAACCGACAGAACCAGAAGATCCCGGAGAACTTGAGGAAACCGAGGATTCGGAAGGTATAGAAACGATTGAAACCGATGCAGTAGTGAAACAGCTTAAACCGTATGAGGCGGAAGTGGCACCAGCATTTACAGCAGCAGAATTACAAGAGCTGCCGACAAGTAATTGGTTAACAAATGGTGGTACCCTTAATAATCAACGCTATTCACCACTTGACCAAATCAATGCATCTAATGTTGGGGAGTTAAAAGCAGAATGGGTTGCAAGTATGGGATCTGGTTTAGATTTTAAATACTCTGGTGAGGCATCACCAGTTGTATATGATGGTGTAATGTACGTGATTACTGGGGCAAATGATGTGCTAGCGCTCGATGCAATTACTGGGGAGACGATTTGGGAATATCGACCACATATTACTGAAAAACTAACAACTGTATGTTGCGGCTGGACAAGTCGCGGCGTTGCAGTTGGTGATGGGAAAGTATTTGTAGGGTTATTAGATGCTAGATTAGTAGCGTTGGATCAAAAAACAGGGGAAGTAATTTGGGAGGAAAGAGTTGCTGAGTGGGAAAAAGGCTATACGATTACAAGTGCACCACTGTACTATGATGGTAAGGTCTACACGGGTCTTGCTGGTGGAGAATACGGAATTAGGGGGCGTGTAACTGCGTTCGATGCTGAAATGGGACGTGAATTATGGCGTTTTTATACGATTCCTGGTCCAGGAGAAAATGGACATGACACATGGCCATCAGATAATAAGGCATGGATGACGGGTGGTGCCCCGGTGTGGCAAACCCCTGCAGTTGATCCTGAACTAGGCTTAATTTATTTCTCAACAGGGAATGCTGCACCAGACGTTGACGGTAGTAATCGGGAAGGGGATAACTTATATGCTGCATCAATTGTAGCGATAGATGCTACGACAGGAGAATATGCATGGCATTTCCAAGAGGTTCATCATGATATTTGGGATTTGGATGCTCCTAACCCAGTTATCCTATTTGATGTTGAAATTGATGGCGAAATGCGTAAAGGGCTTGGTCAGGCTGGAAAAACGGGCTGGATTTATTTCCTAGATCGTTCAAATGGAGAACCATTGATTGGCATTGAGGAGAAGGCCGTACCTCAGGATGAAAGGCAAAAGACAGCTGCAACACAACCATATCCAAAAGGAGATTCATTCGTTCCACAGGAAGTTACTGAAGAGGATGTAGAAAATGATCTTCCAGATGATTTTGAAGGGAAATTTGGGAAGATATTTGATCCATTTTGGGAAGAGCCATTGACATTGAAACCTGCTGCATCCGGAGGGGCTAACTGGCCGCCATCAGCATACAATCCAAATACAGAATACTTTTATGTATTAGGAAGTGATCAGTACCAAACATTTTCACGCCACGAAGATATTGAATACAATCCAGATGCTGTTGAAGAAGGACATTACTGGCTTGGAAGTATTATAGCTCCTGTCATGGATGCACCAGTTAGAGGTACAGTTACAGCAATGGATGTGAAAACCAATACTATTGCCTGGCAGCAGGAATGGGATGGACAAGCATACAGTGGAGCAATGACGACCAACGGGAATCTTTTATTTGTAGGTCATAATGATGGAAGGCTGATTGCTTACAATGCTAAAACAGGTGAGCAATTATGGGAATTCATGACAGATGCCGGAGTAAATGCTCCGCCAATTACGTATGAAGTTGATGGTAAACAATATGTCACGGTTATGGCGGCAGGTAATTCTCTAGCGGGTACGAAGCATGGTGATTCAATATGGACATTTTCACTAGATGGAAAATTTGAATCCGTTGACGATGTTGTAAAAGTTAATGCTGAAGATGCCTCAGCAGCTGAAGATTCAGAATCTGAAGATGATAAAGAGGGTGAATCAGTTTCATCTGGTGAAGGTAAGACAGCAAATGGGCTAGCTGTTTATGAAAGTAACTGTCTAGCATGTCACGGAACTGAAGGTGCTAACGGTCATAATGGCCCTAATTTACAAACTAGTAATATAGTATCCAACAAGGAAGAGGTTATTGCTAGAGTTAAAGCTGGTGGAGAAACAATGCCAGCCTTTGAAGGCACATTGACGGAAGAGGAAATTGATGATGTTGCAGCATATATTAGTGAGATTGTTGCGAAACTAGATGAATAAATACGTAAGATGGGTAGAATACCTCGTATTCTACCCTTTTCTTATTTCCTTTAGCTTTGAAACAATAGAAAAATAGCTTACAATTAGGTTATTCATTTTGCATTTACATAAGGGGTTTGAATATTTTATGAAAAGATTAGGGCTATTTTCTTTTGTCGTTTGTTTCCTATTGTTAAGTGGATGTATGAATTCGGTAACCGCACGAATCGTGGAAGACATGTATATGGCAGCATTAAATGAAGATGTTGATAAAGCTGTATCGTATTTTTCTGAAGATTTTTTAGCAGATAAACAATTAGATGAACTCATGAGTGACTTAACGGCTGATGTCATTAACATGGAAGGAATAGCGTTCATGAACATCATCGAGCTTAATGAACGGAAACTAAATCCAGATTTAATCGAAAAATTGGATGATAGTTACGGTGAGGCATGGCATTTTGTAATCGCGAAAGTTGATCAAAATCATATTATGACATGGGTTGTACAAAAAGGGAGCTCACAATATTATATTGTTGGTGGCGAAGAGGTACATGTAGATAAATATAATGAGGAAGTCTTAAAATAGTTAGCAATGAGCTATCTGTTTTAGGAACCTGTAAATTGGGGAAACTTAATATAGATGGATAAACCAACATGAGTGACATTAAAGACTCTTTTATGCGATAATGTATCATAAACAATCTTAACAGTTAGGAAAAGGAGACATAAAAGATGAATTGTAAAATTAATCGAAATGCAGCTAAAGAATTAAAGAAAATGCTTGCTACAGAAGAAGCAGAGGGAAAAATGATTCGTGTTTACATTGAACATATGCATGGTGATCATGCACATTATGGAATCAAGCTTGATACACCAACAGAACATGATGAAATCATTAAAACAGACAAGGACGTAGATATTTTACTTGATGCACGCGAAGATTTTCTGGATGGTGTTTGGATTCAATATTTTTATGTAGATAATGAAGGTTTCGTAATTACGAATTCATCAAAAGGTGGACATCACCACTAAGATATAGTTAATAAAAATCCCTGTTGCACTAACTGCAACAGGGATTTTTTCTATGTTAAGGGGAGTGACAGTCACCTATCCGCATTTAGGTAAATGTATATTTTTTATGTTTTCTTATGGTTGCCAAAGATAAATTCCAGAGAGTGAGTTAATATGAAGGTAATATAAGTTAATTGTGAAAAAAATGATTCTGCTATTGGTATTTAAAATGTTAAACTAATTAAAGAATATAAATAATAGAGGGATTACCTATGACTAAAAATCTTGTTCCATTTCCGATAATTGAAACGAACCGACTAGTGTTAAGAAAAATTGAAAAAAGCGATGCAAACAGTATTTTTAACTATCTATCTGATAAAAAAGTAATGAAATATTATGGATTAGCACCTTTTGAAACGATTAACGACGCCTTAAGTGAGATAGCATGGTATCAAACGATATTCGATAATAAAGATGGAATTAGATGGGGAATCACTTTGAAAGGTAATGATGAGGTGATTGGCAGCTGTGGTTTTCTAAACATGGTCCGAGAGCATTTTCGAACCGAAATTGGCTATGAACTAAATAGCAGCTATTGGGGAAAAGGAATTGCAAGTGAAGCACTCCAAGCAGTAGTAAGTTACGGGTTCGAGAATTTCAACTTAGAAAGAATCGAAGCGCTAATTGAACCGCCTAACATACCGTCACTAAAGCTCGTAGAAAAACTAGGATTTATTCGAGAAGGCTTGTTAAGAAATTATGAGTTTACGGGTGGAAAGTTCGATGATTTATATATGTATTCATTATTAAAGCAGGATTTTGCGAAACTTAAATAAGAAATTTCATATATACATATTGTTATTGGAGAAGATAGGAGGAATGTGATGTTGCTTCGATGGGATGTACCTAAAACGGTTGGTGAGGTCATATTTAACCATTGGGATTAGAACTTTTTTAATATATATTTGAAGGATAGGTCGAATAACTTGAGTATAATAAAACGAAAGAAAAAATATAGAAAAACAAAAGAATATAAGTGGGGATTGTTAATGTCTGTCTCATTACCCTTAATATTTCTTTTTACACTCTGGACGCCATTTTATGATTCCTTTTATACGTTTGCGGCACTTAGTATATTTATTTTGCATACCATATTAACGTTTGTTGGCGTAATTTTTAGGATAGAAAGGATATATCCTTTAATAGGCTATGGTTCCTTTATTCTAGTTTCAATATTATGTTTGTTTTCAGGTTTAAAGGCAGCTAGTGGGGCATTATTACTGCAAATCATTTTATTAGTGCTTGTTGGTGCTGTTTTTGTATTTGGCTTTTGGGGTGAAGCTATAGTCCCTATGTTAAAGAGGAAAGACTGGTTTAATACATTTGCATTAGGAGTATTACTGATTATGGTCTTGCCCATCTTATTCGTTGCCGGTGCCACTATGGGAGGTCACCGGGAGTGGGAGATTGGGTTAATGCGATATATCTTTGGACAAAATCTTGGGGAGAGAATCATTTCTTACCTGTTTGGGTTTGGTTTTCCGCTTTTATTCATTAATTTGACTCATTTATTGTATAGGCTTAGCAGGAAAGATGAACAGGACATCGCTACTGATAGGAAGAAGAACGGATAAATTAGATAAAATGAAGGTTTGCCTTTGTTTTTTAGCGTAGCATTTATTAAATTAACTTGGTAATAAATAGGGATAGGTCTCACACCGCTAAGGAAAATGGGCAAACCTACGACAATACTAAAAAAACAGTTAGGAAACAATCCTAACTGTTTTTTTGAAAATATCTATTCAAGATTCGCATGCTTACCATACATCGTCTGTGAGTCGAGTCCTTTTTTCTCCATAAAGCGTAATATAATCGCATCATAGAATAGCAAAAGGGTCTGCTCGAATAAAGAGCCCATCGGCTGGATCGTTTGGTATTCACTTGACGATTGATCCTTTGGTGCACCAGGTAATTGAACAGTGATATCTGCTAATTTCCCAAGTGTTGATTCAGGATTGATTGTGACAACTGCAACGGTTCCACCAATGCTTTTTGCTTTTTCAACCATTGGAATTAAACTCTTCGTTTCTCCTGAACCAGAACCGATAATTAGAATGTCACCCTCCTCATAGGTCGCAGTAACCGTTTCACCTACGACATATGAATCGAGACCCATATGCATCATCCGCATGGCAAAGGCCTTGCCCATTAAACCTGAGCGACCAGCACCTGTAACAAAAATCTTATCCGATGTTAGAATATGCTCGACGAGTTTTTCCGCATTTTCATTCGACAATTGCTCAGCAGCATGATGTAGTTCATCGATAATTCTTTGTGCAAATTGTGCAGTCTCCATTTAAGCGGCTTCCCTTCTTAAGCTACCGTACTTTCTTCGATAAGCTTTTTCATTTCGGCAGCTACAGCAGTCTTATCGTCCTTACTTGTAATTCCGCCACCGACAATAATTAGATCTGGTTGGGATTTAATCACTTCTGGCAATGTTTCTAATTTAATGCCCCCAGCAATGGCAGTCTTCGCATTTTTTACAACGCCTTTAATCGTTTCAAGATCTTCAAAGGAATTCTTACCTTCTGCTTGAAGGTCATACCCAGTGTGGACACAAATATAATCGACACCAAATGAATCAAGCTCTTTCGCGCGTTGTTCTATATCTTTTACTGCTATTAAATCAACTAGAATTTTCTTGCCTAATTTCTTCGCTTCTTCTACTGCTCCTTGGATTGAGCTGTCTTCCGCTGCACCAAGTATCGTGATAATATCTGCTCCTGCTGCAGAAGCTTGGGATACTTCATAACCAGCAGCATCCATAATTTTAATATCGGCAAGAACTGTTAAGTTTGGAAATGCATTTTTCATCTCACGAACAGCCGCATGTCCCTCGCTATTGATAATAGGTGTACCAATTTCTACGATATCAATTGAATCTTGAACTTCCTTTACAAGTTCAATCGCTTCTGGAATGTTAACAAGATCTAGTGCTAATTGAAGTTCCATGAATATTCCACTCCTTAGAATAATTTAGTTAAATTAACTATACTTACTACTCTATAGTAAATATACAAATAATGTAAGTACGCACATTAACATCACATAGTCACACAAAGTATACTGTGAAAAAGCTGGAAAATTATTTCACAGCTTCTTTAATCTCTACTCCATTCTTACTAGCGACATTGTCCATATAGTTTTCTCCCCATTTATACATCATATCAAGAATAGGTAATAAACTGATGCCATGCTCTGTAAGTGAATACTCTACTTTTGGTGGAACGACTGGATATACTTCGCGGTGAACAATACGATCTTCTTCAAGCTCGCGCAGCTGTTTTACCAGCATTCTTTGCGTGATTCCTGGCATAAGTGATTTCAGTTCGTTAAACCGCTTTGTTCCTTGTCTACCAAGATGCCATAAGATGAGCATCTTCCATTTGCCGCCGATTACACCGAGGGTTAATTCTTTTTCACAGTTATACACCTTGTCACAAAGATGTCCCAATCTGTTCAACTCCTTCGTGAATGTCATGTTATTTTTGTACCAGCTAATTGGGTAGTGGTATATGTTCTTCTATTATTACATGTCGAATGAGTATTGTCTTAGAAAGCGGCTTATTCGAAAAAGGAAACATTCTGTGAATCTTTCATTTAAACTAAATTATATTAACGATTGCTTTCTAAATTGGCAGACAAGCTATTACTTTTGATATCTTGCTTGTTAATCCAAAATAATAATACAATTCCACCATCGCGAGGTATAATACAAGTAGAGGCAATCGAAAGGAGCGGTAGCACATGAAACACAGTGAAGAACAAACCGTTTATTACGGACTGATTAACATGGACGATTGGTCTATCTATCTTGCGGTATCGCAAGAGGGATTATGCTATGTCGGCTCACACGGAGCTGGAATCGAGGAAATGGAAGCATGGTTTAAAAAGAACAGACCGAAAGCTAGTCTAATAGACGACAGTGACAAGATTTCCATCTATGCAGATCAATTGGTTGATTATTTAAATGGAGAACGCAAAGTATTTAATTTACCTGTTGATTTAATTGGTACGCCCTTTCAGGATGCAGTGTGGAAATCGTTGCAAAACATTCCATTTGGTGAGAAGTTGACATATACAGATATTGCGGAACAGATTGGCAAGCCAAAGTCCGTACGTGCGGTTGGATCCGCGATTGGCGCAAATCCAGTATTGATTATAGTTCCATGCCATCGTGTAATTAGTAAAGGTGGGAAAATGGCAGGCTACCGTGGGGGCATCCCGATGAAGAAAAGACTACTCGGGTTAGAGAGTTTTTATTCTCATAGAGAAATATCATATCAAAGAAAGTCATGACTCTGTACTTAAATTATTGTGGCAAGCTAAACTAAACTATAAATAGAAAAGTCTAAAGTTATCGAGCACTTCCTATAATGATAAAGCGTTCCGTTTTAAGTGCATATTAATTAAATGACAGATCAACGATTAATGGTTAAATGGTTATGTAATCTAATTCTTTTCTAAAGACATTCGGTTGTTCAGGAGATCCAGAATTTGAACCGAATGAACCTTTATATAATCTCATTGGTGAAGCAATATAAATATACTTGGTCATTTATGCTTCCCCTTTCCAATACTTTCTTGTTTAAACTATCCTGCCCTTTAGCCAAAGAAAGACCGCCATAGTGAATGCTCTCATTGTTATGTTAAAGTACCACACAGTCGAACAAGTAAATACGCTTTTATTACACATTATTCTTCGACTGTACATTAAATGTTTGAGCATTTAATAAGTAGTTATCTTTAAAATGACATAATTCAAATCACTTTATAATACCATTTATTATCAATAAATTTAATTGTGGAGAGGGCGTGGAAAATATGGCAATAAGACCTTCGTTGTTACAAAGAGGAGATACAATTGGATTAGTTACACTTGGCAGCCCTCTTGATGCAAATACTATTAATACCAGGGTACAATTCTTGAGAGATATGGGCTTTAATATCGTTTTTGGCAGGCATGTTTATTCTTCTGATGGCATTGTAGCTGCATCCGCTCAACAAAGAGCAGATGATTTAATGAATATGTTCAGAGATCCCAGTGTCAAAATGATCCTTGCCACCCGTGGTGGGACTGGAGTTCAGACCATTCTCCCTTATCTGAATTTTGACGTCATAAGACAAAATCCTAAAATTATATCTGGTTATAGTGACATAACAGTATTATTAAATAGTTTATATCAATTTAGTAATTTAATTACATTCCATAGTTTAATGCTTATTGACTTTAGACCAGAAACACCTGCTTATAACTTCAATCAATTTTTTGAAGCAACTTCCACGTTGAATTCCCCCAGGATGATTCAAAATCCGCCAAATTTAGACCTAAGGGGTTTAGTGCCGGGAAATGTAACAGGCCCTATAGTAGGTGGAAATATGACTTCATTAGTAAATGCACTCGGTACACCATATGAAATTAATACAAAAGGAAAAATACTTTTTTTAGAAGAAACCCACTCTCCAACTACAATGATATTTAGGTATTTAACTCAATTATTAATGTCAGGTAAATTTCAAGATTGTCTTGGTATTATTATAGGAGAATGTACGAATTGCCTTGTATCTTATGGTACAACATATGAAGATTTAATTAATGCTTTATTAGTCCCCTTAAGAAAACCACTGATAATCAACCTTACTACAGGTCATGGCTTTTATAAAGCTGCTATTCCAATAGGTGCTAATGTAAATCTAAATTCAACAGAAAATACATTGACTGTGATTGAACCAACAGTTTCTTAGTTTTGTTTAGTGAGGATGTAAACATAACTCTGTTTTTTTAATACACATCATAGTTCTTCTTGTGTAATACCATACCGTTTTCTAATTTCTTCAAGTTTATTTTTCACTTTCACTCCGCCATCTTTTACGTAAAGCTAACTTTCCATTTGAGTTATAAAAATAAGAAGCAATATCAACTGCTTCTTTAAGGAAATCATTTCTTCTATAAAAAATCATATTAATTACTATCTAAGATCTTGCTAAACTATCCTGCCACGTTACTTTAAGTACAATATTTCACAAAAGTTATTTACCGTATATTAACAATTCTCAATAAACACAATTTTCTATAAAAAATTGTGTTTATTGAGAATGCAACTCAAAACGGAACCATTTCCTATAATAAGGAATGCTTTTTTTTATTAGATAAGGAAATATACAACTTTCTTAACGAATAAATTCAAATTAGGTTATCACCATAGGTAGTGGAGATAACTATTTTTAATAATACTATTTCAATAAAAAGGTTATATAAATCAATAATTATTTATTGTAAATCGATAAATAATGTGTTAGAATCAAAAATGAAAATAATCAAGCGAGGTGCTTTTTATGAAACAAGTTTCAACATTCTTTTTAAAGGTTGCTGTTATTCTTCTTGGAATACCGGTTCTTGCTTTGTGTGTATTTGGTTTACCTTGGTTAGCTAATAATCCAGTAAATCCAGATTATGCCCATATACTATATCCTATTGTAATAGGTATATATGTATCTGTAATACCTTATTTGGCTGCATTGTATCAGGCTTTAAAACTTTTAAGCTTTATTGACAAAAATCAATCATTCTCTGAGTTGTCTGTTAAGTCACTAAAGAATATTAAGTTTTGTGCAATGATAATCACTGGTTTATATGTGATAATTTTGCCATTTGTATATATCGTAGCAGAGCTGGACGATGCACCAGGTCTCATTATAATCGGAATGGTCCCAATCTTTGCTTCCATGGTAATCGCAGTGTTCGCTGCTGTGCTTCAAAAACTATTAAAAGAAGCAATTGATATAAAATCTGAAAATGATTTAACGGTCTGAGGTGAATAAAATGGCAATTATAATCAATATTGATGTGATGTTAGCTAAAAGAAAAATGAGCGTAACAGAGCTATCTGAAAGAGTTGGAATTACAATGGCGAACCTTTCTATATTGAAAAACGGGAAGGCAAAGGCGATTCGATTATCCACTTTAGAGGGGATATGTAAGGCATTGGATTGCCAGCCGGGGGATATTTTGGAGTACCGAAGTGATGAAGAAACACAAGGTAAATGAGAATCGTAACTGGTAAGATGCAGAGGACTGGGAGAGCTCCTTTCCATTATTCCAATGAATCCAATTCATAAAAGGGGAGTTACTTATGAATTTTACCATTCAGAATGATGTTCAGAAAAAAACTTTGAAGGCACATATTCTGAGAGCAATAAACCAACTCGTTCGTTTTGGATGGGAGCAGACCTTATCATGTTTATTTCCAGTCGCAATTTTTGCCTCTTTGGCTCTTACGCAAATCGTTCCATTACCCTTCCTTCCCAGGTATGACTTGCTGCTTATCATCTTCCTTCTGATGCAATGGTGGATGGTACGCTCTGGGCTTGAAACGCGCGATGAACTAAAGGTTATCACTTTGTTTCACCTTATTGGACTTGCTCTTGAAATATTCAAAGTACATATGGGATCCTGGTCCTATCCAGAGGAAGGATATTTTAAAATTTTTGAAGTGCCTTTGTATAGTGGATTCATGTATGCAAGTGTAGCAAGTTATCTTTGCCAGGCCTGGAGGAGGCTGAATGTTGAACTAGTTAGGTGGCCGCCGTTTTTTGTAGTTGTCCCTCTTGCTGCTGCAATTTATTTAAATTTTTTTACTCACCATTATTGGATTGACATCCGTTATTGGTTAGCAGGACTTGTCATTATCGTTTTTTGGCAATCATGGGTCACATACGAGGTTGATGGAACTAGATACCGTATGCCACTTGCACTTTCTTTTGTACTCATCGGATTGTTTATATGGATAGCCGAAAATATCGCCACTTTCTTTGGCGCTTGGGAATATCCAAACCAAACCGATGCATGGAGTATCGTTCATCTGGGAAAGGTGAGTTCATGGGTATTATTAGTGATTGTCAGCTTTCTTATAGTAGCGACGTTAAAGCTTGTTAAGGGGAAAATCCACCAGGATTGAAAATAACCGATGAAGAACAGAACCATCTTTTAAAAAAGTAGTATCCTTAGTATAGTAAGAATACTACTTTTTTGGGCTAAGCTTCTCCTAACGAACAAAAATTATTAAATGAAAAAGTAATGCTCGAATGGTTGCATCGAATTCAAGATTAATTGCCAGATGCGGAAATTAGTTATTTCTGTGTTAAAATAAAACAATGCCATAAAACCTGTATCAGCAGGCAGGCTAAAGTTCAACGACCAGGAGCGGAGCGATTTTGAATAAAAAAGATATAGCTGATATTAAGAAGCAATTCAAAGTAAACAATGATTTATTAAAAATTAACGATATTTTTAATGTGTATATTATGAAAGAATCCAGTGATATTTACCATTACGAAAGCACACCATTTGAAATGCTGGAACAGGAACAGCAGGATTTATTTATGGCGAACTTTAAGAAGGTTCTAACTGGTCAATTGGATCAGAAATTATTTGAACTGAAATTTAAGCGGGAGGTAGAGAACAGCAGTCAGCTGATTCTCCATCAAGGGATTTTAGCAAACGATACGAAAGAGTGGATGAGTCAAATGCTTCAGCTTGTAGAAAAAATGCTGGCAGATAAGCAATATGAAAATGACATTGTCGTTACGTTTATTCGCGGTGAATATCTGAAGCCAACCATACGGAGCAATGAAGAGTCAGAAGAGAGCAGTCGAGATAAAGTTTATTCACATTCTTTCATTTTATGCAGTATTAATAAAACGCAGGATCCGAAGAAGGAATTGCTGTTTGACTATGTGGAGAAGGAATTCAAGTATCATTTTGTTGTTGACCCAGTAATTAATCTAAAGGCGCCTGTGGGAGGATTCCTGTTTCCTTGCTTTACCGATCATGCTGCGGATGTGAACCGGGTGCTTTATTCTGCAGGAAAGGCATATGAGCTGGATTATCACTTTATCGAAAACGTGTTGAATGCGGAAGAGGCAATGACAGCTGAAGACGATAAAATTATTTTTGAAGAAATTGTTAAAGATGTAGCAGGTGACCAGATCAATACTTCAACCCTTGCCAATGTCTATGATGAAATCCAGCGTGTGATAGAGGAAAACGAGGAACCTGAAACACCGAAAATTGATTACCGGGACGTGGCTAACGTGCTGACAAGCAGTGGCATCCAGGATATCGATAAGGAAAAGGTCGAATCAGCGTTTGATAAAATTATTGATGATAAATCCTATGAGATGAAAGCAACGAGCATCGTTCCAAAGTATTCCTCGAAGTCAATCAAAATTAAAACGAAGGTAGCGGATATTGCAGTGAGTCCCCAAGAACTTCGTTATGTTCGACAGGTTCATATTGACGGCAAGCTTTGTCTCATTATTGAATTAGAGGAAAATACAATGATTGAAGGATTTGAAATGCTCCCAGAAGCATTGTTCCAAAAGGCGGAAAAGGATTCGGAATAAGTGATAACAAAGACAAAGGCAGGTTTTTTACTCAGGTAAAGGACCTGTTTTTTTAGTAGTTAGCAAAGTATAAATCGAGATTATTCATAATAAAATTAATCCGTAGTTATGAAATAGAGCTCTAAGATAAATGCCCCACTCAATATCTGGAATCTACAGTATGTATTATGCCAACACCTATCCAGATGAAGTTGAAGCCATCATTGGAATAGATCCTACATTGCCACAAGCATTGGAGTATTTTGGCGAAACTGCCCCTGCCATGCCTGCCTATTTTCGTTATATGGCACCAACTGGAATTGCAAGATTAGCGTTATACATAACTCCCGAAAACTTCCTTCCAATAGCAGAGAAAGGTACTTATTCAGAAGCAAACTTAAGGATGACAAAGGCTATCTCAGCTTGGAAAGGCTACAACAAAACTGTAGTTACTGAAGCAAATGAAATTAATAATAATATTGATAGCACAATTGATATGACATTTCCGTCTGAAATTCCTGTGATGATTTTTACTAAGGAGGATGAGAAGGGAAATGAAGAGGCTAAATCGAATATAACATTTTTTCATTCGCAATTAAATAATTGCGGGCCAAATAAGCTGGTAATTATGGGGGGCACTCATTATTTACATTGGATGAATTACAAAGAAATGAGTGATCATGTATATGAATTTCTAGAAGGATTAAGTGATTGATAGTTGAATCCACTTTTAGTTTCTTAAGCAAACTAAAAGAGTGACAAATTGGGTATTGTATTATATTTTTCTAAATGATAAGATATCTGAAAATAAATACTGGAAAAGCGATGAAGAGAAGAGTAAATGAAAACCATTTATTACAGAGAGCTCCAGATGCTGAAACGGAGTATAAATTATTTCATTGAAGCAAGTCTCAGAGTATCACGTTGGATTTGAGAAAATGATGGCGTGACAGGAGCTCCTGTTATAGAGCTAAAGTATAAGCAAATTTCGTCCAGCGCTAGCGCCCATACATCACTAAACCGGTGCTTGCGCTTAGTTCTTTTGCAGTACTTGAAGAGGTTAATATGGTGACATATTAACAAACTGGGGTGGCACCACGATTATAAAAATCTCGTCTCCAAGGCTAAGGTCTTGGGGGTGGGAATTTTTTGTTTTTAATAAAGAAGTGTAGCGTGTTGTAATCACTAAATATTGAATAATGGGGGAGCGATAATATGTTATTAAAGAATAAAATTGCTTCTTGGAAATACCGTTCCATACTATTACTAGGGATTGGCATTTCAAATATTGGCGAATGGGTTTACTTTATCGCGTTGAATTTAATCGTTTTAGATATGACTGGTTCGCCACTGGCAGTATCAGGTTTGTATATTATTAAACCTTTAGCTACTTTATTTACGAATTTTTGGTCTGGAAGTATTATTGATCGTTTAAATAAGCGTAGACTAATGATCTTCCTTGATATCTTCCGAGCGATGCTGATAACTCTATTACCATTAATATCATCTATACCTCTAATTTATTTCATAGTTTTTATCCTGAATATGGCTAGTTCTTTATTTGAGCCGACTTCTATGACTTATATTACAAAATTAATACCTGTCGAAGCTAGGAAGAAATTTAATTCCCTCTATAGTTTAGTTACTTCGGGTGCTTTTCTGACTGGTCCAGCTGTTGCAGGCATGCTATTTCTTATAGGTTCACCAGAATTTGCAATTTATTTGAATGCTATAGCATTATTCCTTTCGGGACTAATTACGTTTCTAATGCCAAATTTGGAAAAACAAATGATTGCTTCTACTTTAGAGGAAAAAATGACTATTGGTTTATTAAAAAATGATTGGACCGCAGTGTTTAATTTTAGTCGTAAATATAGCTATATCATGATCATTAGCTTTTTATTCAGCTGTGTCATGGTCGTGATGGCAAGTGCAGTTGATTCACTCGAGGCTGCGTTTGCTAAAGAGGTTTTATTTTTATCAGATAGTGAATATGGTTTCCTTGTGACGATTGCTGGGGCAGGTATTATTACTGGAGCTATGATAAACGTATTACTATTAAAAAATATACGAACCTCATTATTAATTGGATGTGGTGCAGTATTCGTCTCAACCGGATATATTATATATGCTTTTTCAGATTCTTTTCTCTCTGCAGGGATAGGATTTTTCATTCTATCATTTTTTATCGCATACGCCAATACAGGGTACCTTACTTTCTATCAAAATAATATACCAGTTAATATGATGGGGAGAGTAAGGAGTATTTATAGTCTAATTGAAGCATTACTAATTATAGCAGCTACAGGCATCATGGGAATGGCTGCTCAAATGATATCGATTCAATTAACCGTAATTATTGGTGTTTTTGTGATGGTGATTCTATCCTTAATCCTATTAATATTTAGCTTATATCCTTCGAAAAAGGAATTTTATCAAGCATGAAATATATCTTTAATGGATTGTATACTTATGATATTATTAAAATGAATATTTAGAATCTTCCATCCTCATTTGTTACTAAATACGATAGGTGTGTTACCGAGTTAATGATATTTTTGAAGAAGGGAGTGGAGAAGGTGGGAAGAGTGATTGGTTTTGAACTAAATAGTCAAGAGCCTGAAAAAGCAGCGGAATTTTATTCGAATGTATTTGGTTGGAAAATTGCCGAACCACAGTGGGATTATTGGCCTGTTACAACAGGAGACTAAGTTAAGCCTAAAATGAATGGCGGAATTGCAAAAGGTCCAATTGATTATCCTCATGGAATAAGGATTCAAATTGAAGTAGATTCAATTGAAGAGGCAATTTCTAGAGCTAAAGACAATGGAGCGATGGTTGTACGGGAAAAAATGGAATTTGATGCTTTTTATCTTGCTTACTTGGTAGACCCTGTTGGACTTGGTATTGGACTTATTCAAAATAAATATTAGGTGGTTATATACATGGAAAAAATAATCCCAATAAAAAATCAAATGAATAGCGTGTTTATTCATGTGACAAATTTGAAGAAAGCGGCAAAATGGTATTCCGATTTGTTAGGGTTGCAAGTTGATCTAAACAAAGTTGTGTCCCCGGTTTTTAACGTACCAATAAGAGGGACTACATCTCTAACTTTAGATGACCACACCTTTGACCCAAGCTTCGAACATAATGTAAGCTCAAGTCCTATTTTTAATCTATATGCCCCAAATATTGATGAAGCATATAAATATATTAAAGATAAAGACATTACAATTGTGAGAGAAATAGAAATAGTAGGAGATACAGCCTGGTTTAATATAAAAGATCCAGATGGAAATGTGGTTATGATTTGTAACTGTTAAATGATTAGCTGGATTCTTTCACGAATGTAACTTTATTCTATCTCCTTTTTGGATTCAGGAACGAGATGGATCGTTACTTCTAGTTGAATAACGCCTAAGAGCAAAGAGCAGAAACGGACGTAAAAGTTAGTTGTAAAAAAGGGAAAAAGAAAATCATCATCCTTTTTCCCTAAAAAATCTATATTCTATAATTTAACAAGTGTTCTTCCACTTACTTTGCCTTGTAAAATATTACGTAATACTTCTGGCAGCTCGTTTAATGAGATTTCATGTAACATTTCTTCATTTAACATTGTTGGTTTCAAATCATCACCTAGTCGATTCCAAATTTCTAAACGTTTTTCCATTGGATATTGAACAGAGTCAACACCAAGCCAATTAATACCTCTTGTAATTTGGGGGAAAACGGTTGTGGAAACGTCACTTCCACCTGTAAAACCACATGTAGCTACAGAACCACCATACTTCAATGTACTTAGAATGTATTGGAGTGTTTTACCGCCTACAGGATCAATAGCACCAGCCCATTTTTCTTCACGTACTGACTGATTGTTGTTATCTACTATTTCATCGCGAACAATGATTTGTTTCGCACCTAATCCTTTTAAATATTCTTTTTGATCTGTTTTTCCCGTACTTGCTACAACATGATAACCCTTTTCAGCTAAAATATTGACAGCAACACTTCCTACCCCACCTGTAGCACCAGCTACCAAAATAGGCCCATCGTTGGGTTCAACCCATTGTCTTCCAACCTTTGAACTGCTAATGCAGCGGTAAAACCAGCTGTTCCGAGAATCATAGATTCCTTTAAAGATAATCCTTTTGGAAGAGGAACAACCCATCCTGAAGGTACACGTGCAATTTCACTAAATCCACCAAAATGTCCTGTACCTAATTACTAGCTAGTAACAATGACTTCATCACCTGGTTTATATTGTTCAACTTTTGAATGAATAACCGTTCCAGCTAAATCTATTCCTGGAACCATTGGGTAGGAGCTTACAATTTTATTTTGAATCGCAACTAAACCGTCCTTAAAGTTTACACTTGAATATTTCACCTGAATGGTTACGTTTCCCTCTGGAAGATCATCCATGCTCAATTGTTTGATTTCTAAATTCGTCTCATCATTTGCTTTATCTAATACGAGCGCTTGAAATCTTTTCATTTTGATTGTCATTTCCTTTCTGTTTTGATTATCAATTCCAAATAAAATACCTGTCCTAATCGCACATCCACGATATCATTTTGGGAATGGTCAGTAAAGAGATAAACTTCAGTAATCAATACCATCTTACGTGATACCTGTGAACTGCTGTGAGAAAGTGTGACTTTCTGATTGTCTGGAAAAAATTTTTATTTCCCATCTCTAATACGCTTATTTTTTGAAAACCGGTTATTTGAACAACGAGTGTCATAGCAGCAAAGATCCCTTCTCAGGTCCAAGGTACGAGTGCGCCAGCCTGTGCAAATAAAGATGAATCTTTTTCACCATGCACACGTATTACAGTTAAATTATAAATAGGATTGAATTTACCAAGGGAGTGTTACAATGACGAACGCTTCGAAACATCCAAAGCTTAAATTTGAAAAGACCAAAAGTGAATTCGTTTGGGATATTATTGGCCTTTCATGTTATATTGGAAGCATTATTTTACTAATAGTTGTCTGGAATTCACTGCCTGATCAGATTCCAGCACATTATAATGCACTTGGGGAAGTTGACCGGTGGGGAGTAAAATGGGAATTATTAATATTGCCAGTAATAGGCGTCTTCATTATTTTATTAATGCAAGTATTTGAGAGATACCCAGAAACTCATAATTATTCCGAACGACTTAATTTAGCTAATGCGAAACAATTTTATTTAAATAGCAGGAAGATGGTTAATCAATTAAAAAATATTTCACTAATAATCTTTGCATCTATAATATTTGAGTCCATTTCAATTGCGTTAGGTTGGGGGAACCCATTAGGAGGGTGGTTCTTACCCGCAGCATTACTTAGCGTGTTTCTGCCAATAATAATTGGTATTGTAAAACAGAGAAAAATACAATAATAGATATAGATGTATCGTTTGATTAATATAATAGAAGAGAATGTTCAAGAAATCATGAATTTGAGGTAATGAAAAGTATGAATGAAAAAACAATAATAAATGCTGACAGATCGTATCGACTGGCAGAGCAAAAGGCTGTGGAGTATTTTAATTCCCTTGCGGACCAGCATGCAGGAGAGACATATGTGCCAACGTTAACAAAGGATTTTGAATCATGGAAATCGAATCATATCCATCGTCGCTCACTATTATCCTTTTTTACAAATAAAAAGAAACCAAGTCAAAAGGATTATCACAGGTATATCGGGTGGTTGGATATGACAGGAAAATTAGAGCCCTATCTTGATCGAAGTATTTCCTATATTTTCATGCGTGACATGGGGAAGGCTCTAGATTCGCCAGAAACGAAGCAACGGATTCAAAGTGTCGTAAACGGTTTGAAAAAAGATCTTACAACAAAACAAGCTGATAATGATGACGTATTTAGCATGGCGAAATTATACAGAAAAGCACAAAGGAACGGCATCGAATCCACCCTAATTTGGGTAACTGAAAAGCTAAAGACGATAACAGCAAATATACCTGAAGGAATGGATGCCGAAGAAGCGCAGCGGAAATTAATCAAGATTATTGCGGGATTAGTCATGCAAGAGATTGAAGAACTGGGAGACGAGGTTGCGCCGGAAGAGAAGTCCACAAGGCTCGATACCACAATTAGGCTTGGATATGCTTATGGTCTAACCTATCCATTTATTGATGATTTACTTGATTCAAATGTATTGTCTGAGCAGGAAAGAAACCAGTATTCCGAACTGATCCGGGTTACCCTTGTAACAGGAGCTGTACCAGAGTTAGGTGAGTGGACTGGGAAAAATCGAAATTTAATGCTATTTATCCATTCTGAACTAAAAGCTGCTTTTGAATTCATTAAGGAAAATCAGCCGGAAGAGGAATGGAGAGCTTTTCTTGAGCAGGCCTATGTGTTCTTTAAATCACAAGAGGTGGACCGTGTTAAGAATCTCGCAAATGAAAACTATACGAATGAAGAGCTGTATGTCCCAGTCATTTTAAAATCATCAGCATCTCGGTTAATTGTTCGTTCCATCATCAGTGCCCCAGAGGACGAAGGTATTGATAATCGGACATTTTACTACGGTATATACAACCAACTAGCAGATGACTTTGCAGATATGGTTGACGATCGAGAAGGTGGCAGGGTAACACCGTATACGTATTACCTCGAACACCATAAAAAACGTCCAGACCTTATCAATCCGTTTGAATTATATTGGACGGTTATCGCCAATTTAATTCATCAAGTATATGATTCTGATCCCAAGACCAGCGATATTATTTTAGACCGTGCGATAAATGGGCTGAAACGATTTAAAGAGAAAAAAGGAGATAAAGGATACAATGAAGTGATGGAACTGTTTTTCTCTGCAAATCCTGCATTTAATCAAACCATACAACAGATGGTTCGTAAAGCGACTGACGTTGACTTTTTCGATAAATTACTTCGTGACCATATGGTTAGCAATTTGCAGAAGGAGCGAAAGGAGAGAGAAGAATTTACAGAAATGACACGCATGATGCGTAAGGAGATTAATGATTTCTTACCCATCTCTAATGGTGGATCTGTTTCTATAATGAATGAGCCGATTATTGAAGCTGCAAATTATAGTTTAATTAGTGGCGGAAAGCGGCTGCGACCAATTGTTACATGGTTTATGGGTACAGAGAAATATAGATTAGACAAGGCTGCAATTTTGCCATTGCTGAAATCATTGGAATATATGCATACTGCTTCTTTGATTTATGATGATTTGCCAGCCCAGGATAATGCAGATCTACGGAGGGGGAATCCGACCCTCCACGAAGCATATAACACTGCGGTTGCGGAATTGACTGGACTTTTTTTGACGCAAAAAGCAGTTGAAGAGCAGGCATCTCTCGAAACCTTCGATGCGAAATTGGTCCTCCAGCTGATCCACTATTCGGCAAGCGTGACTGCAGAGATGTGCCGAGGACAGGCAATGGATTTAAAAACCAAAGAAGAACCATTGACATTAGAGCAATTAAATCAAATGTGTTTCTATAAAACAGGATTAGGATTTGAAGCAGCTCTGATAATGCCAGCCATCCTAGCGGGAACAGATGAATTAGAAAAACAAGCATTGAAAAAATTCGCTCGTCATGCAGGAATCGCTTTTCAGATTAAAGATGACTTACTTGATGTAGATGGGGATCAAGAGCTACTAGGGAAGTCACCTAATAGAGATTCAAAGAATAACAATTCAACTTTCGTATCTGTATTAGGTCAAGAAGGAGCAAAAAAAGAGATGTGGGAGCATTATTGTCTTGGGATGGAGATATTACAAGAATTGAAGCAGGAGAATCCCTTTCTAAAGCATGTATTGAATTATCTTGTACATCGAGATTACTAAGAACAGAAAAATGGAGTAGCTGCAACTTGTGGCTACTCTTTTTCTATGATGATATAATAAATAACTTAAATTTTACATATCTGCCTTTTGCTTTTCGCGAAACAATGGAAACTAAAAAGACAACCAAAAAATCTGACCCTGAAACCCATCAAACTTATTATGCTTCATTCACAATTCCGTTCGTCCATCTTAGCGCCTCTTTGTAAATTTCAAACAGCTTTCTTTTACTGATATCTACCTTGTTAGCAAGAGTATTCAGCTCTCTCCAATCGGCCCTTTCCATTGTTACAGTTAAATGGAAAATATCGCTGTAATGCGTATTTTTTCCTAGGATTGTTTTTTTAATATCATTATTTAATGGCAGCTGATTCATTAATTTATCTAAAGGCAGCTTCATTAATGTATCAATTAAGGAAAGCAAACCAACTAAGAAGTAGCTTGAGGCTTCAGCGCGTTTTCCTTTATGCAACGCAATTAATTCACTAATCTTAGCACGAATAAAGCACATCTTCATCACTTCATCCAGTCGCATATCCCTTTGATTTACTCTTTCACGTAAAGAGAGCAGGAATATCCATTTATTTAATTCATTAAATCCTAAATATGCGATAGCTTGTTTGATTGATTTGATTTCGTAAATCGATCCGACCATCGGAGAATTTATTAATCGCAGTAATTTAATCGATAGTGAAATATCTGTTTCTATGATTCCCGTGATCTTGTCAATGTTTGGTTCAGGTTGCGCAAGTTCACTCAAAATAAGTACAATGTTATGATTGTAAACTGGCACATCATTTGTTGATAAGACGGCAGGTCTGCTGAAAAAGTAACCTTGAAAATAAGTATAGCCATCTATTAAACATTGCTCATATTCAGCCATTGTTTCTACTTTCTCGGCTAGCAAAATTACATTATATTGCTTAAGGGCGTTTAAAATAATCCTTTGCTCCTTATAGGGTGTGTTATGTATATCAACTTTAATAATATCGGCTAATTCTATCAGTTTCTCAAAATTTTTATCTCCATCTCGCATAATAAAATCATCTAATGCAATTTTATAACCTTTTTCCTTTAACTTCCTACAGCTCTCAACAATCTGCTCGGTTGGAATTACGGTCTCTAGGACTTCTACAACAATCATTTCTGGTGGAAAGAATTCTGGTACGGAATGAGCAAGTAATGTATCCGTGAAATTTATAAAACAGGGTTTACCCTCTGATAGTTCTTCAATCCCGATATGCATGAAACTATTAATTACATCAGATGTAGCATAATCTCCATCAATAGTTGAAAACTCATTTTGATTATTACTGCGATACAATAATTCATATGCGCAAACTTCTTGATTGTTATTTAATATGGGCTGTCTAGCTACATAAATTTCCAAGATGTCCACCTCTAAGCGAATTTCCATAAAAATTTGTATTTTTTATGTTTATTATATTATAGCAATAAATAAGAAAATAGGTAGAAGGAAGGAAGTGATTAGTTGTAATAATTTAAGAACTATTACTGGATGAGGAGGGATTATTAGCAAATCGCTCTTTAAAATAATGTACTCGCATCTAGTAACAAATAATAATAAATGAACCCAAAAGAAAAAGGCCATCATCTCTGATAACCTCTAGACCTCTGGTTTTAAAATCTGTTTTAATTGAATGATATGATTGGTATCTGCCAGAATTCCAAACTGATGGCGTTCTAATGTAAAATGATCCATTGCATTACCTATCGTTTTGGCTTGTTGTTGTAAATTCTCATCGGTAAGATCAAAATAGTCGATCGTGATCTCTGTATCTGCTATATTAATCACACTTGCAGCTTGTTGATCTAACACTGCTGCCAATTGTATGAACGTCCATTGATCCCGCTCAGCAATGGAGATGCAATGATTATGACCATTTATATATAATCCTTTGCCTTGCTTCTTTTTTAAAATATCCCAAATCGGAATGTCTGGATGAATCGATTGATTTTCACGATCAGAATGCATCGTCGTTTCATGTACAGGATGATGTGCAAATACAATAACTGGTAGTTCGCCAGATTGCTCAACGACTTCAGACAACCACTCCTGCTGTTCAATGTCTAATGTGCCGCCCCATACATTATAATCTTGTTCCCTGGTTGTATCTAAAAATGCAAGAACAGCGTTCTCCTTAGTAATCGCATGATATCGTTTCTGTTTCGTTAGATTGAGAACATCATTGCGTAACAATCCGTACGTATCATGGTTGCCAAACACATGGATAAATGGTTTCTCCTGTTCGTTAATTAATTTATAGATAGCTTCATATTCTTTCTGTAATCCGTAGTTCGTTAAATCACCTATCGAAACATATAAATCAGCTGGAGTAGAAAAAAACCTCTGAATAAATGTTGTATAAAATGCATTACGCTCATTCTCGAAAACTTTATTATCTTCTTTCAAGGCAGAAAAGTGCAAGTCACCGATAACAGCAATTCTCATAACAATCTCCCCCCATACTCTTTAACAATTAGTATAGCAGGTTAATATTGTTGTTCAATTAAAGAGCTGTAAAAGTATTGTAAATAATTTGTTTCCTACAGGATTCCTTTTGATGACAAAATAAGTGTAAAAATCTAGGGTTTCGACACTTTCCAGGGGTTTACTTATGAATTACTATGGAAAAAATGGTAAGATAGATATATATTGCGATTATATTCTTAAGTTGAAAAACCAGAAATGCGTCTTAAATAAAGGAGGAACAAGTTTTGGCAGAAGAAAAAACTCCAAAAACGGAAGAAGCGAATGTTAACCATGCGAAAGTAGGGGAAACAATCAATGTTGTAAAAGGTGAACAAAAAGGAAAGAAGGGCGAGGTAATAACCGTACGAGAAAATTCCGTGATTATTAAAATCGGGGAGAACTCAACTACTGGCGAGCCCATAAAAACTGTAGTTAATCACAAAAATTATAAACGTGTAAAATAATAGTATAAGAAAAGCCCATCAAATGGTTGATTTGGTGGGCTTCTTACGTATTTAAGAAAACAGGTATCAATTAGCATATTAGAATGCGAATTGATACAAACTCCTTTAAGCTGATCGTCAGTATTTAATAGGAAGTGGAAGCGATATTAGGACATAAATAAAACTACTCCTCATCCTCCAACACATCATATGCCATATCAAATAATGTCATTTGGCTATCAATTATTGCTTCACCTGGTTTTGCTTCTACATAGTGGTAGGTTCCGTCGTTTGATTGCTCACGGGCTTTTACATTGTCTTGAAGCGTGATAGTCAATACTTCTTTAATCCGCTTTTTAACCGCTGCTTCGTGAATTGGGAAAAGAAGTTCTACCCGTTTCGCCATGTTTCTAGTCATTAAATCTGCTGACGAGAGGAATATTTTTTCATCGCCGTCGCTATGGAAATAATAAATCCGGCTATGCTCAAGGAAGCGGCCTACAATACTGCGAACCCGAATATTCTCGCTTACTCCTTCAATTCCAGGCTTCAAGCAACATATTCCACGAACGATTAAATCAATTTTCACACCTGCTTGTGATGCTTCATAAAATTTCTTAATAATTTCCTTATCTGTTAGGGAATTCATCTTGGCTATAATATGCCCATTTCCACGTAATTGATGGAAGTTAATCTCTTCATTAATATAACGAATAAAATCGGTCCGAATATCAAATGGTGCCATAGAAAGATGATTGAAATCAGGTTTTTCTGTGAACCCACTTAAATAATTGAAAAAGTTCGTGGCATCGATGCCGAATTTACGTTTTGTTGTGACAAGCCCCATATCCGTATATAAATCAGCAGTGGAATCATTATAATTCCCGGTCCCTAAATGGACAAAACGCACAATTTTATCTTTTCTCTTTCGAATAATCAGTGTAATTTTACTATGGGTTTTTAAGAAATTCATCCCGTAGATTACATGACAGCCGGCTTTTTCTAATTCTTTTGCCCAGTGAACATTTTGTTCTTCATCAAATCTCGCTTTAAGCTCAACTAGTACGGTTACCTGCTTTCCATTTTCTGCTGCTTGCTTTAGTCCTTTAATAATCGGTGAATGTCCACTCACACGGTACAAGGTTTGCTTGATTGCCATTACTTCAGGATCAATTGCAGCTTCCGTTATTAAGTCAACAACAGGAACGAATGATTCGTAAGGATGATGAAGGAATATATCTCGTTTCTCCGCTGCTTCAAAGATACTTTCCTTACTATCGATATCTTGTGGACGCTGTGGAATCAATGTTTGATATATTAAGTTCTCATGGTCAACTTGTGCATCCTTATAGAATCTGAAGAGGAAGGTTAAATCAAGTGGACCATCGACAATGTAAAGGTCATCCTTATGAATTTCAAGTACATTCAGTAAAAAGCTAATAACTGCAGTATCATATTTATCTTTACGTACTTCAAGACGAACGGCTGCACCCCATCTACGTTTGCGCAATTCCTTTTCGATCTCCTTAAGAAGGTCACGTGCGCCTTCTTCATGTATCGTCATATCTGCATTTCTTGTTATTCGAAATTCAGTGACAGAATGAACTCGGTAACCTTTAAAAAGTTTATGCAGAAAATGAGAAATAATATCTTCTAATAATATATAACGGTTCGTATTGCCAATTTGAATATACCTGTCTAAGAGAGCGGGTACTTGAACAATCGCATTCTTTCTGCTTTTAAACTCAACTTCATATGTATCTTCTAAAACAACAGCCAAATTAATCGATTTATTCAGTAGCATTGGAAATGGATGATATGCATCAATTGCCATCGGCGTCAAAATAGGAAAGATTTGCTCATCGAAGTATTCTTCTAATTTATCTCTTTCTTCGAGGGTAAGGTGATCGATTTCAAGGATACAAATCTTCTCATCTGTAAGTGCTTGTTGCAGTACATTGAATCCTTCATATTGTTTTTCAACGAGAATATGGTTCTGCTTGGCAATCGCATTTAACTGCTGTTTCGGTGTTAGTCCTGCTTTGTTTTCTGGTTTATTAAAACCTGCCTGGACTTGATCCTTTAGGCCGGCAACACGTACCATAAAGAACTCATCTAAGTTCGATGCGAAGATAGCAATAAATTTCAAACGCTCTAAGAGTGGATTCTTAAGATCGAATGCTTCATCTAAGACACGTTTATTAAATGCCAGCCAACTGAGCTCACGATTATTATAAAATTGTGGATTATCTAGGTTTGTCTTATTTTCTAAACTCGTCATCCATATCACCCTTTTATCCCGTCTGAACAGGCAATAAGACCCATTACAAGAATATTATTTAAGTAAAGGGCGCCTGCAGAAGACTGGTTCATTCAACTACATTTAGCGAAAATCACAAATAAATGAAATATTACTATATTTCCTCAATATATAATTATACTAAAAAATTTGTAGAAAAAGGTCGTTTAAATGTAAAATTTTTGTATATTTTCAATTCGAACATTAGTTTAAATCCTAACTCCGCACAAATTTTAGCTCAATATTATTATGAAGTGCTTTTTCTAGATGTTTTTTTTGTTTATTTGCTTGATATTCCTCAGGCATAAAGTCACTGTTACAGAAAAGCGTAAGTTTTATTGCACCTTTACTAATTGAAAAATCAAAGTCTTGAACAACCTGTCGTTTTGTAGCATCTAAAGAATAAGTGAACTTAAGGAGTGCACCTAATGTACATAGCTTTTTTCTTTCCTTTTTTAAAAACCAATTGTGAAAAGGTTCAATAAATTGATTAAATACCGTTTTATTCTTAAAGGATGCTATTAATGCTAATTTCAAACGATTAATATGCATCAGTCCATCGATTGTTCGGTTTGCAAGCAGGTAGAAGGTATGTTGTGCACTAGATTCAGAATCAATATATTGCCCTAGATTATATACACGACAGGCACGGTCTAGCAATTCCCAATCATGTCCAGTTAAAGAACCTAGTCCGTTAATTTGCAGCTCTTGAAGCAGCTTCTTAGTTAAAAATTGAACATGCTGAATTTGTGTTTCATTTAAATTATACTTATGAACTAAATCTTCAATGCTGTCCTCAAGTACATTAGGATACAGAGGAGATTCCAAATGATCGGTTAACCGTTCATAAAACACGCCATCACGCAATCCCTTTCTACTAAGTACAAACGTTTTCGCATCAATAATTTGATAAAGACAAAGAAACACATTTGCTGCTGGTACTATCGTATCGATTCGATCATCAGATAACCCCTCGACTTTTCTAAGCTCTTCATCAGATAAAGAGGAAAGAAAGGATGTAGTTTCAGCGATATCGCTGTCATTCATTTGATATTGATGAAGTCCAGCAAGCGGATAGTGTTCCCGTGATTGGTGAATTTGAGCAAGATTACGTGCACTTCCACCTATTCCAATTAAAGGTAGTTGCTTATCTGCCAGCCAGTCTAATGTGTTAAATTGCTCAAATAAATAGGCACGTAAATTAACAAGTTTCTTTTCCATGGATTTGTTGCCAGTTAAGCAGTCCTTCAGTGTTAATGCTCCAAAAGGAAAACTATGAGAATCAACAAGTCGACGATTCTTAAAATATGTAATCTCCGTACTGCCGCCACCGATATCTACTGTGATACCCTCAGAAATCGATGTTGAATTAACAACGGCTAGGTAACCATAATAGGCTTCTTCCTTCTCAGATAGAATCTGCATCTCCCAGCCTACTTCCTTTTTTACTATTTCTTTAATTGCTTGGTTATTTTTTGCTTGTCTAATTGTTGCCGTTGCTACACAGACAAGTTCATTTAGCTCGTATGTATCGACGACTTCCTTAAAGCTTCGCAATGTATTGACCATTCGTGCGATACCTTTATCCGAAAGTGTATTATCCGAATTAAGATAATTGCGTAATCTTGCAACAGCCTTCGTATTTTCGAATTCATGTAAGCGACCGGATTTATCTTTTGTATATATAACGAGTCTCATTGTATTTGAACCAATATCAATTATTGAATAATATTTTTTCTTCATGGAACCACCTCTTCTTTAGTATAAATATATCAGCTGGGTTTGTAAAAGTCACTCAGCGTCAGGACTTAGCAGTTCGGAAAATGTAATGAATTTCTTAATTAATGGTTCATTTCTCAACTACTTATTATCATTACCCACTATTATAATAGCAATAACCTACGACTGGTTAATGAGATGTGTGTTAATTTTCAATATATAATTGACAAAAAATTCCAACTTTCGATAAAAGTTTCCTGGGGAATATTTAACAGCTCGGACCTGTGTGATGTGGAATACTTATTGGTTAGAACTTCTATAGCATGATAAGGGATGTCCGCGCATAGGATATATAAATCGCTGCATAGATGGAGGGAGTTCAAATGAGTATATTAAATAAAGTAAAGAATTATCGAGAAGAAGAACGACGCTTACGATGGGAAGGCACATTTGCAGATTATTTAGAGATTATTAAGGATAAACCTGAGGTGGCGCAAACTGCTCATTCACGCGTTTTCAATATGATTAAGGATTCTGGTATAGAGAAGAAGGATGGAAAAAAAATCTATGAATTCTTTAGCGATGAAATATTTGGTCTAGAGGAAGCGATTGAACGTTTAGTAGAAGAATATTTTCACCCAGCAGCTAAAAGGCTTGATGTGCGCAAGCGAATCTTGTTATTGATGGGACCGGTTAGTGGAGGTAAATCCACAATTGTCAGTCTATTAAAGCGTGGTTTAGAGGAATTTTCTCGAACAGATGCGGGTGCGGTTTATGCGATTAAAGGCTGCCCGATGCATGAAGATCCTTTGCATTTGATTCCACAACATTTACGTGAAGAATTTTTTGAGGAATATGGAATTCGAATTGAGGGGAATTTGTCTCCATTAAATACGATGCGCTTGGAACAAGAATATAATGGAAAGATAGAAGATGTTATAATCGAGCGTATCTTTTTTTCAGAAGATAAGCGCGTAGGTATTGGTACATTTAGCCCGTCCGATCCTAAATCACAAGATATTGCTGACTTAACAGGAAGTATTGACTTTTCGACGATAGCGGAATTTGGTTCGGAGTCAGACCCAAGAGCTTACCGTTTTGATGGAGAGTTAAATAAGGCCAACCGTGGAATGATGGAGTTCCAAGAGATTTTAAAATCCGATGAAAAATTTCTTTGGCACCTGTTATCGCTTACGCAGGAAGGGAATTTTAAAGCGGGTCGATTCGCCCTTATCAGTGCTGACGAATTGATTGTAGCACATACTAACGAATCAGAGTATCGCTCCTTTATAGCTAATAAAAAGAATGAAGCATTACATTCAAGAATTATTGTTATGCCGATACCATATAATCTACGTGTGAGTGAAGAAGAAAAGATTTATGAAAAAATGATTAAAAGCAGTGATATGGCACATGTCCATATTGCTCCAAGAGCACTTAGGGTTGCAGCGATTTTCTCTATTTTGACTCGGTTAAAGGAGTCGAAGAAGCAGGGAATTGATCTAGTTAAGAAAATGCGGTTATATGATGGAGAAAACGTTGAAGGATTCAATAAAATCGATCTGGAAGAACTGCAGAAGGAGTATTCCGACGAAGGAATGAACGGGATTGATCCACGTTATGTAATCAATCGAATTTCATCGACGATTATTCGTAAAGAGGTTCCATCTATTAACGCACTTGATGTCCTGCGATCATTAAAGGATGGGCTGGAGCAGCATCCATCAATTTCAAAAGAAGATCGGGATAAATTTATTAATTATATTGCTGTTGCTCGTAAGGAGTATGATGAGATTGCGAAGAAGGAAGTACAGAAGGCATTTGTTTATTCTTATGAAGAATCTGCGAAGAGCTTAATGAATAATTATTTGGACAATGTCGAAGCATTTTGTAATAAGAATAAGCTCCGCGACCCACTTACAGGGGAAGAGATGAATCCTGATGAGAAGCTGATGCGTTCGATTGAAGAACAAATTGGTATCTCCGAAAATGCGAAGAAGGCATTCCGTGAAGAAATTCTCATTCGACTTTCCGCTTTTGCTCGAAAAGGACAGCGATTTGATTATAATTCTCATGAACGATTACGAGAAGCCATCCAGAAGAAATTATTCGCGGATTTAAAGGATGTAGTAAAGATTACGACATCTTCTCAAACACCAGATGAATCACAGCTGAAGAAAGTTAACGAAGTGATTGCAAGATTGATTGACGAATATGGCTATAATTCTACTTCTGCTAATGAATTACTTCGTTATGTTGGTAGTTTGTTAAATCGATAATGATAGAGGATTGAAAAAACAAGGCTAATTCTCTAGTTAGTCTTGTTTTTTTTAATCTATTTAGGAAAAATTTGCAATAACTTGTTTCGCATTGCATATGATAAAGAAAGCAAGCATTACACAAGAATTTTTTTTACCCAACGTAAAATTACTGAAAATTCAATTATAAAGGAGAGGGAAAAGTGCAGGATAAGCAAGAACAGAACTTTGTTGTCTCCCAGGAAAACTGGTCTCTCCATCGCAAAGGCTATCAAGATCAACAACGTCATGCTGAAAAGGTTCAGGAAGCCATACGTAATAATTTACCAGATCTCATTAGTGAAGAGAATATTATTATGTCAAATGGCCGCGATGTAATTAAAATTCCAATCCGTTCATTAGATGAATACAAGATTCGTTATAACTATGATAAATCGAAACAAGTTGGCCAAGGTAATGGAGATAGTGAAGTAGGGGATGTCATTGCCCGTGAACCAGGTGAAGGTGATAATGGTCAAGGAAAAGGGCGTCAAGCAGGTGACAAGGCAGGATCAGATTATTATGAAACAGAGGTTTCAATCGCTGAAGTAGAGGAGGCACTTTTTAAAGATTTAGAGCTGCCAAACTTACAGAAAAAGGAACAAGCAGAGATTACGACTGAAAAAATAGAATTTAATGATGTGCGAAATAAAGGACTTATGGGTAATATTGATAAAAAGCGTACAATTTTAACTGCAATTCGCAGAAATGCCCGAGAAGGAAGACCAGGAATTACACCGATTTATAATGATGATTTACGTTTCAAAACATGGAATGAAGTCATCAAACCGGAATCGAAAGCAGTTGTACTGGCAATGATGGATACGAGTGCATCGATGGGAACGTTTGAGAAATATATGGCTAGAAGCTTCTTTTTCTGGATGACAAAATTTTTGCGATCCAAATATGAGACAGTAGAGATATCATTTATTGCCCACCATACGGAAGCGAAGGTTGTATCTGAAGAGGATTTCTTCACGAAAGGGGAAAGTGGTGGGACAATTTGCTCGTCTGCCTATCGAAAAGCATTAGAGCTTATCGAAGAAGAGTATAATCCATCTCGTTATAATATTTATCCATTCCACTTTTCTGATGGTGAGAATATTACTTCTGATAATCCAAAATGTATCCATCTAGTAAAAGAAATTATGAATGTTTCTGCAATGTTTGGCTACGGTGAGGTTAATGGCTATAACCGTTATTCGACTTTAATGAATGCATATAAAACAATTGATGACCCGAAATTTCGACATTATATATTAAAAGAAAAACGTGATGTATATCATGCAATGAAAAGCTTTTTCATTAAAGAAACAGTTGAAAGCTAGAATCCCTAATTATGGGGATTCTTTTCCTTTTACTAATAATGTTCATTATCCCACTACCTCAATCGTATACACACCTCTAGTCGTACTCAAAATGAAGCGTGAGCCGTCAAACTCATATAATGAGGAGTCTTCAAGTGGTATTTCGTAAAAATCCATGGGCAGCGTCTCATAGTTATCTGAAGTTGTTTCAATTTCTCCGCTGCCATTAAGGTATAAAGCATGCTTAGCCTCATATCCATCGCTTTTATTATGATTATTTGAATAGGAAAGACTTTCCAGATCTAAAATTGTTTCATCAAGGTCATCCAGTTCATGCTTTACAATTTTAATGGATTTTCCGTTCCATTGCTGTAATAAATGATTCAATTCTTCAATTGATAATAGTTTTTGTCCCATAATAAATCCCTCCAGCATTTGCAATAATATTGTGTATGGCATCTTTTGATGTTACGTACATTCTATATTAAATATCTCCTTTCCATAAGTTTCCCTTCTGTTAAAAACTAATACAAAATTTCCAAAAAGATTTCAATTCATTACTCTCTTCTTTTCATTGTTCATGTTTTTCAACTTGCATCATAAACTATAAAAAGCACATTTGGAGGGATCCTATTTGACAACAACAAAGGAGCTAAGTCGTGCGATCGAGGAGATTACGGAAATTGCCTCTGGATTTGGTCTTGATTTCTATCCGATGCGTTATGAGATTTGTCCAGCAGATATTATTTATACATTTGGAGCATATGGTATGCCGACCCGGTTTACACACTGGAGTTTTGGAAAGCAGTTTCATCGAATGAAACTGCAGTATGATCTTGGATTAAGCCAAATATATGAACTAGTGATTAATTCCAATCCTTGTTATGCATTTTTATTAAATACAAATACGCTAATCCAAAACAAATTAATCATCGCCCATGTGCTTGCCCATTGTGATTTTTTCAAAAATAATGTGCGGTTCTCCAACACGAGGCGCGACATGGTAGAGAGTATGACGGCAACAGCTGAACGAATTGCTGATTACGAAATGACCTTTGGCAAAGATGAAGTGGAAAAATTTCTAGATGCCATTCTTTCCATTCAGGAGCATATTGACCCATCAATTGTAAAATCTAAACTTCCTCACCAAGAGAACGAGGAGGAAGAGGAAGAAATCAGTATTCGGAAGACAGCGTATGATGACCTATGGAATATCGGTGAAAGACCAGTGGAAAAGAAAAAACGAACAAGTAAGAAGGATAAAAAATTTCCAGCCAGACCAGAAAAAGATCTGTTATTGTTTATTGAACAACATAGTCGTGAATTAGAGGATTGGCAGCGCGATATATTAACGATGATGCGTGAAGAAATGCTCTATTTTTGGCCACAGCTTGAAACGAAAATTATGAACGAAGGCTGGGCTTCTTATTGGCACCAACGGATTTTAAGGGAAATGGATTTAACAACGGAAGAAACGATAGAATTCTCGAAGTTAAATGCTGGAGTTGTTCAGCCCTCACGTACCTCAATTAACCCGTACTATCTTGGAATTAAAATATTTGAGGATATTGAGGAGCGCTATAATAATCCTACAGAAGAGATGAAGCGCATGGGTTATAAGCAAAATGCTGGCAGGGAGAAGATATTTGAAGTAAGGGAGATTGAATCTGATATTTCCTTTATCCGGAACTATTTGACAAAGGAATTGGTTCAACGGGAGGATTTATATTTATTTGAGAAAAAGGGCAGAGACTACCGCATAACACAGAAAGATTATGAGCAGGTACGCGATCAATTAGTTTCGATGCGGGTAAATGGTGGTTTCCCATATATTGTAGTCGAAAATGGGGACTATGCTCGAAACGGGGAATTATATTTAATGCATGGGTATGAAGGGACAGAGCTGGATCTTCGGTATTTGGAAAATGTGCTTCCATATATTTATCAGCTGTGGGGAAGAAATGTGCATATGGAAACGGTAATCGAGGATAGAAAAGTCGTTTATATGTACGATGGAAATGAAGTGAAAAAACGGAGTATATAGTAAATTGGATCATAGTCGCAGGGCTTGGATAATATTTCCATCCAAGCCTATTTTTTATGCAAGTCGACATAAATCGGGAATTTTAGAGGAGTGACAGGCACTCAGTTTGTATATTATAATTAAAGACAAATAGATTAAAAGAGAGTGATTTTTTTGTTTTGGATCAACATAGATAAACCAACGAAGACGATTAAAATTCATCATACAGAATGTAAATACATAGTAAAAAAAGAAACAAAATATAAAGGCTTGGAACGAGAACTAAGGGATGGCGGGTGGTTCTTGATCGATTCATCGGAAGCTGCACAGCAATTTTTCTATTATAGCTATCCAGATTTTGATAGAAGACAGTGTAATGCGTGTAACCATAGATAAGCAGGCTTAAAAATTATAGCAAGCATATTACTCGAAAATATAGCCGAACGGCAGGTGCTTCCCATGTTTCTAAAGAGAATTACACTCCAGCATGAAAATATTCCTTCCTATCATGAATATCCATTTTCTATTCCATCAATTAAGAGCTTTGACAGACTTGATTTAAATTGGAATGTCACCTTTTTTGTTGGTGAAAATGGTTCGGGTAAATCTACTTTACTCGAAGCGATTGCAGATAAGTGCGAATTCAATACAGCAGGTGGAAACAGAAATAATAGTTATGCTGTGCATGCTGCTTTAAGTGATTATGTCACACTATCCTGGATGCCCAAAGTTACGAATGGATTTTTTCTCCGTGCAGAATCCTTCTATCATTTCGCAACACATGTTGATGATACGGATATGAATGGATATAAATATTATGGCGGACGTTCGTTACATGAGCAATCTCATGGTGAATCCCATCTTTCGCTATTTCTTAACCGATTTAAAGGGAAAGCGATTTATTTATTAGATGAGCCAGAAGCCGCGCTATCTCCACAACGTCAATTGGCTTTTTTAAGAATCATTCACGATTTAACGGTCGATGGTGATTGTCAATTTATTATTGCAACCCTTTCACCGATTTTATTAGGCTATCCTGATGCGACAAACTGGTGCTTTGATGATGGCCGCATCGAGGAACTCGAATACGAGATGACCGATCATTATATAATTACGAGATACTTTTTAGAAAATAGAGAGCGATTTTTAAAAGATATATTGGAGGATTGAGTTTCTAATAAAATATACTAAGTCAAATCATCAAGATTTGACAAAAATCGGTGAGTGACTGGCACCCAACACAGGTGTGTCGGCTTTCCATGCTAAGTAACCACCTGTCATATTGGCGACATTATGGATACCGCTTGATTGCAGTATACTTACAGCGATGGCTGAACGGAAACCAGTCTTGCAATGGACAATAATTTTCTTATCTTGGTTTAATTCACTGATTCGCTTCGGAAGTTTACCAAGCATGATATGCTGTGCCTGTTCAATATGCCCATCGTTCCATTCGGATTGATTACGCACATCAAGTATATATACTTCTTGATTATCTATAAGTTTTTTCGTTTCATTTGGTGTAATGTTTTCATAAGATTCTAATGACGCCTCGGGAGCAGTGTTTATGATCTCTTCAACATCAGCATATCCAGCAATCTGATCGATTCCAATCGAGTGGAGAGCAATTTGGATTTCCTGAATGTTACCTGGACTAGCTAATAAGAATAGTGGTTTACTATAATCGACAAGCCAACCAGCCCAATTCGTAAATGATTGTCTGAACGGAATATTAATTGTCCCAGGTAGGTGGCTTGCAGCGAATAATTGCGGTGCACGTGTATCAATTACTTGTTGTTCTTCTGACAGCAATTTTTGAATGTCTACTAGGGAGGAAATTACATTTATTACAGGAGTGTCTTTTATTAATTCAATTCCAAGCTTATTTACCTGCTTCATTATAGAAAAATAGGTTGGAGGTTCGGATTGTCCATGAAGTAATTCGTGAATGAAAGCTGTTTCGTCTTCCACATTCAGTGCCCAGTTAAATTGCTTTTCATACCCAACGGTTGATGACGGTACCGCACCAAGTGCTTTTCCACAGGCACTTCCTGCGCCATGTGCTGGCCAAACTTGTAAATAATCGGGTAATGATTTAAAGCGTTTAAGTGATTGATACATTGCCATTGCCCCAGACGCTGCCGTACCTTCAAGCCCAGCAGCCTTTTCTAATAAATCAGGGCGACCGATGTCTCCAACAAAAACAAAATCTCCTGTAAAAATGCCCATTGGTTTATTTATATTTGCACCGCTGTCAGTCAGGAGGAAGGAAATGCTCTCCGGTGTATGTCCAGGTGTGTGCATCACGTCAAAGACTAAATTTCCAATATTAAATTGATCTCCATCCTTTAGTAATTGATGGTCGATTGATTCTAAATTCTGGTATGTCCAATCAACATCACCTTCATCAGAAAGGTAGAGTCTTGCTCCGAATTGATCGGCAAGTTCTCTTGACCCAGTTACGAAATCAGCATGTATATGCGTTTCTAGTGAGCCAACGATTTTCATATCTTCAGTCTCTGTTACTTGAATATATGGAGTAATATTGCGCATGGGATCAATGATAACTGTGACGCCTTTTTCCTGACAACCGACTAAATAAGATGCATGTGATAGTTTCTCATCATAAAAATAACGTAATAGCATGTTTTAATTGCTCCTCTCCATCGAATAACAAATTTATTTAAATATGTAATTGTTCATATGTGTTAAAGGTAATTTATTTTATTTATATCCAAATACTAACATAATAACTTTCGATAAGTAGGACGGGATCAGAAAATTTACATAAATTTAAATGATGGATTATAGCAAAAAAGTAGGGTTGATGTGATCCAAATCAAGTGAGAGTACAGAACTATTCGACAGTTTTTAACAAAACTTGGGGAGTGACAGGCACCTAAAATAAGCACCAGTATACGTATATACAGGTGCCAAATATATAGTAAAAATCCTAACTGTAACGCCGCAATTGCGTCACGCCAAATAGGATTTAAACCCATGATTAATGGACGTTCATGCTTTCGTTTAGCAATGAATAAATAAAATGTGCAACTCCATCTTCCCGATTGGAGAGGGTTACTTCATGGCAGGAATCTTTTATTTCTTGGTCTGCATTTCCCATTGCTGCACTTTTTCCAGCAATTCGCAACATTGACAGATCATTATAGCTATCACCTACTGCAGCAGTATCAGCTATATTGATACCCAACTTATTTGCGAGTATTTTTAGAGCATTACCTTTTGATGCATCTTTATGTTCTAATTCAAAATTATGTTTGGCAGAACTAACAAGTGTTAAATCTTTCCTGTTCCTAAATTTTTCCCTGCCCATTTTCAGCTTTTCCTCATCAAATGTAAAAGCTAGGATATTATAGTAATCTGCATCTTTCTTGAGCAGGTCTTTATATGAATTAATAAATGAAAAACCAGTTTGACTAAATTGGATTTGCGCAGAATTCTTTAGATTTTCAATCTGATTATCACTGTTTGCACTTTTCGCTCGATCGATTTCAATTGCCAAAAGCTCGCGCCCATTTTGCGGTGTGTAGATGGAATGATTACTGAAAACTTCATAATAATAATTCTCCTCTTCAAGCCAGCTCATGATTTCAAATGCGTCTTGCTTATCAAGTGGAATATCGAAAAAAAGTTCACCGTTAGGGTGATGAATCGTCGCGCCATTGGCTCCAATAATCCAAGTTTTGATTCCTGTATTTTCAAAAGTATTCTGGACATCAAAATACGCACGACCTGTGGCAATAACTACCTCAATCCCATTTTTCTGTGCAAACTTGATAGCCTCTAAATTTTGTTGGCTAATCTTACTTTCTTCGTTTAATGTTGTTCCATCTAAATCTAGCGCAATTAATTTTACCATTATATATCATCCCTCTCGTCAGCAGTTAAAAGATCAATGTTATTTTCAGTCAGTAAATCTCTAAAAGCCTTAGGTGGCGTCCTATCTGTAATTAACAGGTCAATATCCTTCAGACTAGCATATTTAAAAAAGCCTGTTTTCCCTAACTTTGTATGATCTGCTAAGACGATTACTTGTTTAGCTTGCTCGATCATCTTTCGTTTTATTTCTCCGTCTTCTTCATGTACATTTGTTAGTCCCTTTTCAGACACGCCAAGTACGCCGATAAATGCTTTATCTACATGATATTCAGAAAGCTTTTCAATTACAGATAGACCATATAAATAGCGGTGCTCCTTCTGTAATGTTCCACCTAGAAGCTGGATATTCAATGATTGTTTTGCAGATAATATTTCTGCCTGATTTATCGAATTTGTAATTACCGTACAGTCCAAATCCCCAAGGCTTTCTGCACAAGCTTGAACTGTCGTTGATGTATCAAGGATGATAGTGTCACCAGGAGATATTAATGAAGCAGCCCTTCTCCCAATTTGTTCCTTTTCATTAGATACAGTTTTTAGTCGATTTGAATAACTTGGCACATGATTCTGAGCTAAAGGCAGAATTGCTCCACCTCTTGTTCTTATTATTGATTTTTCCTCTTCTAGCTTAACAAGATCTCTTCTAGCAGTATCTCTTGAAATATCAAAGAGAGTACATATTTGCTCCACTGTGATGCGGTTATTTTTCTTAAGAAATTCTAGTATCGCTAACAATCTTTCTTCTTGGTACAAAGAATCACACCCATTGACGTAAGTATTTGTAAGTAATTATATATTATTTATAAGTAATTGCAAGTGTTATAAGTAAAATTAAGTTATATACTTAAACATAAAAAAACAGCTAACTTCATTAAGAAGATTAACTGTGTTCTTCATTATATAAAGGGTAGTAAGAAGGAGGTTTCCGTATTCCTTCTCCCACTATAGATTTTCTTTCTCTTTTTTCCTGAACAGCTCATACAAATGTTTCAATGAACTTGCATCCAGCTCGATATTATTCTCGTATGCATATTTAATTGCATATCCTAATGCGAGTGTCATTCCACCAGCGATACTTCCACCTGCAACAGAACCTGCACCAGGGATAAACTTAATAACTTGACGAAAAACTGTTTTTCCGATATTTCCTGTAATGGTTGCGATTGTAAGTTCCTTCGCCCGTTCTTTTGATAGTGGTTTTTCATATAATGCAGCAAGACGTACCATCAATCCAACTTGAATTCCTGTAAGAGGGACAAAATCGGAACCAGGAATTGGTGCAGCACCAATGGCTGTTGCTGAGCCCGCTGCGGCAAGAATCCACTTATTCGCTGTGGATGATTTTTCCTTGATTAGCCGCGCAAATTGGATTTCTTTATGCTTTTTTTTCAGAATATCCAGTATTTCATTTCTAAGCTTCTCGATATTTTCACCCGTTCTAGACGAAATTGGTACAACTTTATATCGGTTATTTGAGTGCTCTTTCACATACTTTACTATGCCCGGAATATCATCTGCAGCATCAATTTTATTTAGGACAAACAGGATATTTTTATTTTTCTTTTCAATGAATTCAAGAGATTTCTTTTCGCCCTCTGAAAAGACTGTCCCAGCTGCATTTAGAAAGAACAGAATAACATCGGCATCTTCGAAAAAATCCAATGTTTCCTCGGAATTTTTACTATTAATATCATCAAGGCCAGGTGTATCGACGAAGATGATTTTGTCTCGGTAAACATACCGATCAATTCCAATCGTTTCACCAGGATTCGCACCAACAGGGGCAACCTCATCGCCAATTAGTTGATTAACGGTAGATGATTTCCCTGTATTCACATCACCAATCATTGCAAATAAGATTTCCTCATCTAATTGTTCATTTATCTTGTCCGTCTCTTGTTCATAGGTTTGCTCGAATTCCTTCTCATTAAATTCTGTCAAGACGATCACGCTCCTCACTCTATATATTACCAAAATCAATAGGAAACACACTATTTTATTGTTTTGTAATAATAAAAACGCGCTTATATTTTCAAAAAGTAAAGAAAACAAAAGAAAAACGATGAAATTGTAAGAAAAGTAGAGATGTTCTCGTTTTCTTATACGTTGTTCTCGTTTTCATGCTCATTGTTATCGATTTCAAAGACTTTGTCAGAAATGGCAAAACCCTTCATAATAAAGGTAACGAATAGAGGGGGGGAACTGTGATGAAATTACTTTTAAAGAAAATCATGAAACCTTACATGGAAATGCATATTGATGCATATACAAGACTTAACAGAGGAAATAAATAACGAACCAATAATTCGGAAAAGGAGAGTGGAAATGTGAAAAAAGTAATGGATTACTTGTTAGAAAAACTTGATCGTCACGTTGAAAAAAACAAGGAATATTATGGTAACTGCTTTAAAACTAGATAATCCCTTTAAGGGAGAAAAATTTATAAAAATCCTTCAAGTGAACTGAAATTGATTCTCGCATAGTAATGCTAATCCAGAGATTCGTATTTTAAGATTCACCCTTATATCTTCTAAAGAAATTACTCCAAATAAAACATCCACATACAAATTTAGAAAACAAAGGCATTTGCATTGCTCTTTTGCGAATAACCTCTGGCTCTACATATGCAGAAATACTTTTCTAACTGCCAAAAAAATTAGATTGCCGCGTTATGAATTAGCGGCAATCTAATTTCTAATTAAGGGAAAGTTAACCGTTTTCCTCTACACGCTTGCTGCGATACTTCGCAGTTTTATTTTGTCATCTGAATAAGCAATTGCTGATATGCATTTGCCTCGTCGTGATTCCCAATTTTCTTATAAATTTTCGATAGGTAGGTTACAGGCTTCGGATCATTTGGTGAAAGTTCCATTTCCCATTTAAAGCAATCAATCGATTTTTCGAACAGCTGGAACTGGAAATAGAGTTCACCTAGTGCAAATTGCTGATCTGGATCGTCGGATAAGCTTTTGATTTTTAATAGTTTTTGTTCGATTGGCAGATGGATCCCTGCTTCATGGAATGGTGTGAACCACTCGACAATGTTTGTTAACGGAATTTCTTCGAGAAAGGCAGAAACAAAAGGTGTGACGAGTTGATTTAATATTTTTGAATCATGATTGCTAAGGGATAGCAATCGTTTGTTTGATTTCTCAAAGAAGGATACAAGGACATGCGTATCTGTCTCGGATAATTGATCCATAATTAATTGGAGCTGTTCGCGCGTTGGCTGGTCTGATGTTGTTAGGACAAACTGGATGAGCGCATTTGCATTATCATCTGCAAGCAAGGCAGACAGTAACTTTTCCGCTATAATCCGATTATTGCTTGAATGATATAAATCTTGAAGGATTTCCACCTGTTCTTCTTGATCAAAGTCTTTTATCAATACCTCTATTGCTGTGAAATGGTCCTCATTGAACTCGTGATGCAGCAAATCTATCCGCAGTGCAAGCGCATCTACTGAGCGGTTTTCAGAACGGTATAACTTGAAAAGGATGGATACATACTCAGGATCATATCTGTCATCAAAACAGATTAATTCTGCATTAAGTGGATCTTTTTCATAAATATATTCCATTTCTTGATAGTTTATTTCGTGCTGCTGAAACTGCATACTATGAATCATATCGTGGACAAACGGACTTTGTCTGTCATAGTCTAAATAGACTCGGAGCAGTTGATAGGCTGCAAATAGCTGGCCTTCCCTGCGAAAATCATAAAAACTGCTTCGAATTAATTTAGTGATGGAATCAGGTTTGGTGAAGGAATCAAAATAAGTGAAGATTAATATGGTTTCAAGTTTCGAATAATGCTTCTGAATTTGTTTGAAGAGCGGATTAAATTGGATAAAAGTAAGGGATTTCTGTTTATTAATTAATCTCATTGTCAGTGGATGTGTCCCACTTACATGGATGCCATTCGTTAATGCCCGATGGACATGAGAGTTGATTTTTATTTTTGTTGCTTTCATTCCATTTATAAAGTCATCTTTATAGAAAATTAAATAATAATAATTGGATTTTTGATCAGTTGCTTCAATAATCTTACTTTGTTTATAGAAAGTTAGTTTTTCAGCTGTTAGAATGAGATTCTTCTTATTCATTTGAATCTTGAATTGAAACTTCTTCATCTAAAATCCCCCTCTTTTTGTTCATCGGTTTAGTTATGAAAAATTGGACATCCTTGTATTTATAAGATGGTGAAGGCTACATGCTGAGTGTATCAATAGTTTTCAGAACCTAATCCTTCAAATAAAGAAATAAGTTCACTCTATTTCTTTAATTTTAGCACAGATTGTATTTAGAAAATAATAATAGCTTGTAAATTTTACTTTTTTAAAAGATTAGAGTCTGATATAATGATTAGGAGTTAGCATCTAGTACTAAAAATGTGAGGGTGATATTGTTGAATAGAGAAGATTTAATTGCACCGGAAAATTATAATATTGTAATGGAATTCGAAAAGTATGCAAAAGATCCTGAACGTAAAGCGGTAATTTGGGAAGATGACCATGGCAACAGAAGAGAAATTACATATGAAAAGTTAATTAAAAATGCGAATAAAATAGGGAATATATTTTTAGAAAAAGGACTTAAAAAAGGGGACAGGTTACTAGTAATGATGCCCCGTCTCATTGAAACATATGAGGTATATATTGCTGCATTGAAAACAGGAATTATCATTATTCCTAGTTCGGAAATGTTTCGTACAAAGGATTTACAATATAGAATCACGCATGGTGAAGTGAATGGTGTTGTAAGCTTCTCGCCGTTCACAGAAGAATTTACAGGAATCGATCAATTTACAGAACTTGTGAAATTTACAGTTGGCGATGAGAAAGCTGAGTGGAATAGCTTAGATACACTTAAAGAATCGGCATCAGATGAATTAGAAATTGTTGCAACTTCAAGTGATGATCTAGCGTTCTTACCCTATACATCTGGTACTACGAGCAACCCTAAAGCAGTAATGCATACACATGCATGGGGTTTTGCTCACATGAGTTCTGCACCAGCATACTGGTTAGCGATCAAAGATGGTGATACGGTCTGGGCAACAGCTGCACCAGGATGGCAAAAATGGGTTTGGAGTCCATTTTTATCTGTATTAGGATCAGGTGCTACAGGGTTTGTTTACAGTGGTAAATTCGAAGCGAAAAAATATCTTTCCTTATTAGAAAAGAATCAGATTAATGTTTTCTGCTGTACACCAACAGAATATCGACTAATGGCGAAGCTTGATAATCTAGAGGACTATGATTTATCAGCATTGCATAGTGCAGTTTCAGCTGGTGAACCATTAAATCGTGAGGTAATCGATCAATTCGAAAAATACTTTAACGTGACAGTGCGTGATGGATATGGACAAACGGAAAACACATTGCTTCTAGGATTTTTGAAGGGCATGAAAGTAAAGGCTGGTTCAATGGGTAAACCAACACCAGGAAATGATGTACGATTAATTGATGAAGATGGAAATCCTGTTGGCGTCGGTGTTGTGGGAGATATTGCTATTCCACTCGATACTCCAGCATTGTTTAAAGGTTACTATCGTGACGAGGAACGCACGAAGAAATCACATCGTGGGAACTTCTATATTACAGGAGACCAAGCATCATTAGACGAAGAAGGTTATTTCTGGTTTGAAGGTAGAAATGATGATATTATCATTAGCTCAGGCTATACAATTGGACCATTCGAAGTGGAGGATGCATTAGTGAAGCATCCAGCTGTCAAAGAATGTGCAGTTGTAGCAAGTCCAGACGAAATACGTGGGAATGTCGTCAAAGCATTCATTGTTTTACAAGATAGTGTAAAGGATGCAGGAGCTGAATTAATTAAAGAACTGCAAAATCATACGAAACAATTAACAGCACCATATAAATATCCAAGAAAGATTGAATTCATTGATGAATTACCTAAGACATCTTCAGGGAAAATTCGTCGCGTTGAATTGAGACAACGTGAAAAAGATAATTTGAAATAGCAAAAGCTTAAAGCTAGTTTAGCGACGTACTCCAAGGCCTTTAGCCGTAGGAGATAATCGAAACATGCCTGAACTTAAGGGGTATGCCGACGTTAGCGAAGCCTGCTTTTAGTCAGCCTTCCTTGTGTACCAGAATCGATGTTGACTTTCACCACAAGGGTATAAGTGCGACTAAGCCTCATGTGTAACCAATCGGCAAGTCTTCTTTATGGTGTCATGAGGTGAGGGAAGTCTCGCTAGGAGCACGGGCGCTGGAGCTGAACGTGGCTGTTCCGGTATAAGAAATAGTTCAACTAAATTTTTTACTTTCATATCTAATAATAAAACTTCCATCAATAGAGGATAACTCTAGCTGATGGAAGTTTTTTGGCTCATTCTGACTTTTTACATAGGAAAGGCGCTTGGGGCTGCTCCTTCATTTTAGCTGGTAAAGCATGAATTGATTCGATTAGCAGATTTAGCTTTCCTTCTATGCGGTGTAGGAGATAGAATGTTACCACAATCGGAAAGCCAACCTCTGTAACGAACGATATCCATGATTCCATAGTATAACCTCCAATCTTGCTTGAAAGATGTGTTAATAGGGAGTTGGGGTTTTATCACAATTCCTAGTGCTAAAGTGGTAAATATGGGTACGCCAATTCTAACATCCTAGGCAATCATTCTTTAGTTAAGAAAGTATAAAACATTCTTACTACATAAGTGCAACTAAGGCAGTCAGCGAAAGGCTTGGTTAAACCTTAGTTTTCTAAAAAACATGACCAGTGGGTTCCGACTGGTCATGTTCCATTGATGATTATAATTCGATTTCTTCGACGTTATGTTCAACTAAGTGAGCACTCTTTTTAGAGACAAGATCGCCGCCGGAAGAAGTGAATGCGTTTTGTGTTATGATCTCATCCATTACTGCATTGATTGCTGCAGGATTTACTGGTTCAATTGGTTTTTCGATGGAATACGTAACAATTTTCCCATCATTATTTACAAATTTAAGCTCTAATGTTTTCAACTATTTCTCCTCCTTTCATCGATTAATAGTTGCTGGAAAAAACAATATTCTAGGATTCTTGCGCTTACTCACCTCGAATATCTGATTCATCTCTACGCTTGATTTCGTAAAGCGGACGTTGTTGCAATGCTGCAATTGCTGTTGCAATCGTATAGAGCTGATCTGATGTTGCTTCGGTTTTTACATTATTGAAGCTTTTGGCTTTATAAATCGTCTTACCAGTTTCTAAATCATTGCCATCGTTTAACACCAACTGCAACGTTGTTTTTGTTATATCTGCTACTGCCATGTTTCTCACCTCCTTTCATAACTACAATCGAATGGAGTTAGAAAAAGGGGGTGTAATTTTAAAAAAATATTTTCCTACTATTCTAGTTAGTGTGGATTACTCAATTTGTATCTTACGTGATTATTGAAAAACAGTATTATTGTCTACATTTAAAAATGAAAAGTGATAAAATAAAGAAAAAAGGGGCGATTGCGATGAAAATTATTGACACACATTGTGATGCATTACTGAAGTTACAGTTGGCGAAAAGAGGGCAATATTTGGGTGGAGAGTATCTGGATTTTAGAAATTCTCCTAAATTAGATACAAGCCTAGAGCGTTTAAAACAGGGAAATGTGCAAGCACAATTTTTCGCAATTTTCATCGAACCGGATATCCCATCTGATGAGAAATGGCAGCATGCGCTAGAACAAATTGATTTATTTTATACTGAAATAGTTGGGAAAAATCCAGAAGTAAAACATATTCAAGAATGGGAAGACTTTGACACACTACACGACGGAGAAATCGGTGCTGTCTTAGCCTTAGAAGGTGCAGATGCATTCGGAAATGACCTCGTTAAATTACGTCATCTATACCGAGCGGGAATTAAATATATGGGAATGACATGGAATAATGCGAATCTATGTGCTGATGGAGCGGGTGAACCACGTGGTGGAGGATTGACATTACTAGGTAAAGAAGTCGTGAAGCTAAACAATGAAAACCGTGTATTCACAGATGTATCCCATTCCACGATTCAAGGTTTTTGGGATATTCTGGAGAATGCAGATTACCCAATGGCGAGCCATGCAAATGCTAGGGCAATTTGTGATCACCCACGGAATTTATATAATGAACAGATCGAAGCGATGTTTGCGAAGAAAGGTCTCATCCACGTTGTGTACAATCCACCATTCATTAATAAAAATAGTGGTAAGGCAACAATAAGCGATTTGATTCAACATATCGACCATCTTTGCTCGCTAGGGGGAGAAAAGCAAATCGGTTTTGGTTCCGATTTTGATGGGATTAGCAGCTTTGTCAGTCAATTGGAAAATGCTTCGCAGTATCCTAACTTAATAAACGAGCTGCTTAAACATTATAGTGAGGATCAGGTGAGAGGGTTTGCCTATCGTAATTTCTTGGAACACCGTCCAAAGTAGAGCATTTCAGATTTGAGAAACGAGGGATCTATATCCCTCGTTTTTTTACGTATATACTCAATCATCTCGGCAAATCCTCTGCATACTGCTTCCTAAGACCACTAAGCAGCTCCAATCGCTGTAAATTTGCATTTTTATTTTTCATTCCAATAGTGATAATCAAATTTTCAATTAGAAAAGTTGGGGCAACCATCGAATGGAATTCCCACATTTCTCCTCGACTTGCAAACAAAACGATGTCAGCAAAATTTGCAAAATTAGAGACAAGCTGATCGGTAATAATAATTGTTTGGAACCCAACCCGTTTAGCGTGCTCTAAAATAACCTTCGCTTCTGGGAGGATACGGACAAATGCGAAGAGAACGACGACATCATCCTTTGTTATATGTAACAGATCCTCGAAAATTTCACTTCCACCTTATTGAAAGGATTGGAGTCTTAACCCGAATCGAGATAATCGATAGGTCATTAATGCTCCTAGCCCCTCTGATGGACCGGGACTATGGATTAAATTTTGCTTTGCTTTCGTTAACATTTCTACTGCTTCATTAAATATACTTTGAGAAAAATGCTCAATCGTTTTTTGCAGATGATTGATTGATACATATAAGTAATTAAAATTGCCTCGTTATGAATAAACCATGGTGCAAATCCAAAGAACAAATACCATATAAACAGCGTCCTGGGATCAAGCTTTGCCAAAAAAACGTTTAGTCATTCCCATAGGCTGTATTCAGCAGCTCGATTTACACCTGTTCGACAGAGAGTTTATCAAATAATTTTTGTCTGTATTCCAAGATGATCCCTCCGAATTGCTCCTTTATAGAAGTAACAAAATCATCGACTGTATAGGAAACAGGTGACATATTCAGTTCCCTGCTCAATTCCATAATTTGTGGCGGATTCAGTCCCGCCGAATTCAATAATTCCCGGTTATTAAAAACGGATTCCCTTGTGCCATCATGAAGCACCTTACCATTCTTTAACACAATGATTCAGTTTGCCCATTCTGCTACAAGCTGCATATCGTGTGTCGCCAACAATACTGCCTCTAGTTGAGGCTTTGTAAACAAAAGGCAGTTTCTATGCATTTAATCATCCTAAGGTTAAGAAGATTAAGCTAGCACATCTTGCTTTTCGTCCGCGTGATTATTGGTTCCTCGTAAAGACCTTTATGCATACGGTAAAGATGCATATTTTCAGAAGTTAAAAAGCTTCGCAAATGAGCTTGGACTGCCAATTGTGGCAGGAAGTGATACCCATCAATTTTTACAATATAGCAGTGTTTACAATGACTTTGCGGTGGACTGCCAGACAGTAGAAGAGCTCAAGTCAAGTATTAATAATGGCGAATATAAGCTTGAGGTATCGCCAAGCCTTGATATCAAAGTAAAGTCGGCGACACTAGTGAAGAAATTGCTGAAGAAAATGCTGAACAAGAATGGTATGCATGAGATTAATGCGTAGTAGTACACGAGAGGGAATCTTTATCACACTAACAATGAACCGGATAAAAGGTTATCTACTTTTTATCCGGTTTTTCTAAATCTTTTATTTTGCTACTAATGTATTTACTAGTTTTGCAGGATGATGTTCTGGCAAATAATCTCCTTTGCCATAAAGATTATCTCGAAGTGTTGTTCCTTCGTATTCTGTTGGAACAAGTCCTCTTTCCTGAAGAACAGGCACAACGTACTCTACGAAATCCTCGAAGGTTCCTGGTGTAATCGCATAGGCAATGTTAAAACCGTCCACACCAGCTTCATCTACCCATTTCTCCATTTCATCGGCAATTTGCTCTGGTGTACCGGCAACAGCTGTACCCATGCCGCCAACTCCAATTGCATTGATGACGTCTTCAACGGTTGAAGGACGATCAGCATGAATCTTCGTGAAGTTTTCCAGTGCAGAACGAATCGCATCATTTTCGATATATTGAATTTCTTGGTCCTTCGTATAACTAGATAAATCAATTCCAGTCCAACCGCCAAACAATGCAAGTGCACCTTCTGCACTAATGTAACTACGATATTCCTTGAGTTTTGCTTTTGCTTCTTCTTCTGTTTTGCCAACGATTGGGATTATCATGTTAAGGATTTTTACTTCCTCTTCCGCTCGACCAGTAGCTGCAATCTCTTTTCTTAGCTTCGTTACCGTTTCTTTTGCTACTGCTTTATTCGGTGCACTGATGAATACTAATTCAGCATTTCTTGCTGCAAATGCACGACCTTTTGTCGATGCCCCTGCTTGATAAAGGACTGGTGTACGTTGTGGTGAAGGCTCACTTAAATGTGCTCCAGGAACTTTATAGTATTTTCCTTCATGGTTAATATTATGAACCTTGCTAGGATCTGTATAGATGCCATTTACTTTATCTGCTTTTACTGCATCATCCTCCCAGCTTGCTTCCCAAAGTTTATAGCATACATCTAAATACTCCGCAGCAATATCGTAACGCTCATCATGTTTGATCTGATCCTCGAGCCCCATATTAATTGCAGCGCTCTTCAGATAGGAAGTAACGATGTTCCAGCCGACACGTCCGTTAGTTAAATGATCGAGGGTGCTCATTTTACGGGCGAAGGTATATGGATGTTCATGTGTTACTGACGATGTTACTCCAAAACCAAGATGCTTCGTTACTGCTGACATCAATGGCACGATTAAAAACGGATCATTAACAGGAGATTGCACCCCATTTCGTACTGCAGCATCTCTTGAACCACCGTATACATCATAGGTTCCTAATACATCAGCGATAAAAATAGCGTCAAATCTTCCTTTTTCCAATGTTTTTGCAAGGTTAATCCAATACTCGCTGTCTTTATAACGATGTGACTCATCATCTGGGTGCTGCCATAGTCCAGGAGATTGATGTCCAGGTGTGTTCATATCAAAGGCATTTAAGTAAATTCGTTTTTTCGTCATAGCTTTTTCCTCCTGTACATTTTTAATAGCTTACGGAAAAGGTTAATGCTGGATTATTTACCAATTGAATAAAATAATCGAGTTGTTTTTGCGTTCGTTGTAAAATACTTTCATCTATAATTGGTCTTGAATTATGCTTGTCGATTTGTCCATCAAGTAAATAAAGTCCTTTTAAATTATGTGCCTTAAGCGTTGAAAGTACTGGTTTAAGTGAGTATTCCAATGCTAATAAATGAGACGGGCTTCCGCCAGTCATAAGTGGAAGGACAGGCTTATGCTTGAGTACATCCTGTGGCAGGATATCGATTAATGCCTTCAATACCCCTGAGTAGGCCCCTTTATAAACTGGAGATCCTACAATTACTCCTTTAGCATCCAAGATAGTTGCAGCGATCTTTTTAACCGCTGGACTATTAAAGTTTCCTGTGAACAAGTCCTCGTGGGGGACATCTTTAACCGAAATGTGGGTTACAGTAAAATGTGCTTCTTCAAGCAACGTACCTAGATATTTTAGCACCTGTTCTGATCTGGAAAGCTCGGACGGACTTCCCGAAATAATTACAATTTCACTCATAAACTTTCTCCTCTCAAATTATCATTCTGCTATTTATGAATCATCGGTTTTCTAAAAATAAAAAATCCTCTTTTCTTTAATGATAAGAAAAGAGGATTGGATTGACATCTGTCGGCTCTTATCTTTCAAGAAAGAATCTCGCTGGAATTAGCACCTTTCTGATTTAATCAGAGGTTGCTGAAGCTTCATAGGGCCAGACCCCTCTGCTTCTCTTGATAAGAATATTTAATTGTTTGTTATATTCTAATATATTAATTCCGATAAGTCAACTGTGCTTAGTTTAAATTAATTGTTTGACATTTCCTAAACTTTGTATTATTATTCATATCAACAATTCAATACTTTCTATTAATTACTTATCATGAGAGGTGGAGGGAAATGGCCCATTGATGCCTCGGCAACAGGTTCTAATTATTTTAGAATACTGTGCCAATTCCATCAAGCGTGCAGCTTGGAAGATAAGGAGAGGGAATAGGTTTACACTCTTTCTGAATCTTAGGAAAGGGTTTTTTTATTTTTTATTATTCATAGAACAGGGGATGTCTTTAATGAAATACGGATTTTGGTTACCTATTTTTGGCGGATGGCTTAGAAATGTAGAAGATGAGAAGATGCCACCAACTTTTGATTATGCAAAGAAAGTAATTCAATCTGCTGAGGATTGGGGTTATGATACAACGTTAATCGCAGAATTATATTTAAATGATATAAAAGGAACAGAAGCAGATTCAATTGAAGCCTGGTCAACAGCTGCGGCACTTGCAGCAGTAACGAATAAAATAGAAATTATGACTGCAGTGCGCCCGGTGTATCATAATCCTGCTGTTACAGCAAAAATGGCTGCGAATATCGATCATATCAGTAATGGTCGTTTTACATTAAATGTTGTATCAGGCTGGTGGGCTGAAGAAGCAAAGCAATATGGCGGAGCGTTCACAGAACATGATGAGCGGTACGAACGTACAGAAGAATTTCTAGAAATATTAAAAGGCTTGTGGACAGAAGAAACCTTCTCATATGATGGGAAGTTCTATCAAATAGAGAATACGAAGCTATCACCGAAGCCAGTGCAACGGCCGAATCCAATCTTATATGCTGGCGGTGAAAGTGAAAAAGGAAAACAAGTTATTACCTCACATTGCGATGCATATGTACTTCATGGGCATACCGTTGAAGAAGCGGAAGTGAAAATTGCGGATATGAAGGAACGCAGAAAAGCAGCGGGACGTGAACCATTGCAATCGATTGGGATGGCGGCTTACGTTGTTTGCCGTGATACAGAGGAAGAAGCGTTAGAAGAAGTAAAACGAATTACGACAGTTGGTGACTTAAGTGGATATGCTGGATTTAAAGATTTCACCTCGATGTCAGAGCTTGAACAACAAGTCAAACTACAGGATTATTCAGTATCCAACCGAGGACTTCGCCCAAATCTAGTCGGTACACCAGAACAAATTGCTAAACAAATCATAGAATTTGAGAAAGTTGGAGTCGACTTACTCTTATTACAATGCTCGCCGCAACTAGAGGAATTAGAGCGCTTCTCCAAACAAGTAATGCCAAAAGTTGAAGAATTAAGAGCTGAATTAACGAATATATAAGTAAGGCTTAAATCAGTTAGTCTCTATTTATATTAAGTGTGAACTAGGTGTAATCTTGATTGCATCTCCTTCAGTAAGGGATCCCATCCTCGTTAGAAAATGGTTCTTCATTTCGAGGAGTTTCCTGGCCGTAGTGAAGGTTTAGTGAAGTAAACGCGCCATCCTACTGGAGAAAATACACGGAGTGCGGGAAGAAGAGCCTAGGTGAGACTTCGAAGTGCGCTAGCACAAGAAGGCTCGCCAGCTCCCCTAAGGTGCGCGAAGTGTATTTTCGGAGCAACTGGCCTGTGAGCATCTATCACCCTAACGTCGCACTTTTCATCAACTGCTAATCACATCTATTGCTAGATTAGCAAAATTACTTTTGATAATAATCAAAATTACAAAGGAGCAGAATTATAGATGAGCAAAATATATGTAATCCACGAAAATAATGAGTGGACCGATCATTTAACTAAAAGATTGGAAGAGTTAGAGCTTCCATATGAGGATTGGTTGCTTGATGGTGGAACTGTTGACCTTAATAGTGCGCCCCCTGAAGGAATTTTTTATAGTAGAATGAGTGCTTCCTCACATACACGTGGTAACCGTTTTTCACCAGAATTGACAAATGCAGTGCTTGCATGGCTGGAGCACCACGGCAGGACGGTAGTTAATGGTTCACGTGCATTGCAATTAGAGGTAAGTAAAGTACTGCAATATTTAGAACTTGAAAAATATGGGATTAAAACACCGAGAACAATCGCAGCGGTCGGCAAAGAAAATATTTTAAAGGCAGCGGAATCCTTTGATGGCAAGAAGTTTATTACGAAGCATAATCGTGCTGGTAAGGGACTCGGGGTACAGCTCTTCACATCGGTTGACGCATTGCGCGCGTATGTAGAAGGTCCCAGCTTTGAAGAGCCTGTTGATGGCGTGACATTGCTTCAAGACTACATTGAATCACCAGAATCATATATTACACGCTGTGAGTTTGTTGGTGGAAAATTTGTATACGCCGTTCGTGTGGATACTTCTGAAGGATTTGAATTATGCCCTGCAGACGCATGTGCAATCGATGATTTATTCTGCCCTGTTGGTGAAGAAAGCTCGAAACCAGCGAAGTTCCAAATCCGCGAAGGCTTCGATCACCCTATTTTAGAAAAATATGAACGTGTTCTTGCTGCAAATGATATCAAAATTGCCGGTATCGAATTTATCGAGGATAAAGATGGAAATATTTATACGTATGATATCAATACAAATACAAATTACAATAGTGATGCAGAAGCAGCAAGTGGTAAATTTGGTATGTTAGAAGTTGCAAAATATTTAGGGAAAGAACTTGAAAAAGTAAATCCACCTGTTGGGGTTTAAGATTTTTTAGCAGTTATAAAAAAATCCTTAACTGCTAAAGTGCAACTAAGGGTTTCGCCGAAAGGGTCGGTTAAACCTTAGTTTTTTAATAACATATATAGAGGTGACCTTCCTCCGAATTAGGAGGGGGTTACTTCTGTATGAATAAAACCAAGTTAATAGATAGACTATATATGAAATAATCGACAGGCTAAATTCCCGTATTCGAAGGAGAGAAGTAATTATGACCAATGAGCAGCATAGTGAAGGTTTTAATTTTAATACAATTGCCCAGCACGGTGGGCAGGAAATAGATGAGGTAACTCGTTCTCGTGCCGTACCGATTTATCAAACGACCTCTTATGGATTCAATAGTACAGAGCATGCTGCATCACTATTCCAGATGCAAGAGGAAGGCTATATTTATTCTAGAAATGCGAATCCGACGAATCGTGTATTTGAAAAACGATTGGCCGAGTTAGAGGGTGGTGCCGATGCGTTTGCTGTTTCCTCTGGACAATCAGCCATTACGATTGCATTACTAACACTTGCAAAAGTTGGCGATGAAATTATTGCAACGAACGCATTATATGGTGGAACGTACACATTATTAGCAGACACGTTTAAACGGTTTGGTGTCACGGTTCGTTTTGTCGATGGAAGGAATTTTACCGAGATTGCAAATGCGATTACAGATAAGACCAAAGCAATTTATACGGAAACAATCGGCAATCCTGGTTTGCAAATTGCTGATATTAAAGCGCTTAGCAAGCTTGCTCATGCACATGATTTGCCACTCGTTGTCGATTCTACCTTCACTACACCATATCTTCAGAAGCCAATCTCATTTGGTGCTGATATTGTCGTACACTCCACAACGAAATTCATTGGCGGACATGGTACATCAATTGGTGGAATTATTGTTGAGGCAGGGAATTTTGCTTGGGATAATGGGAGATTCCCAGAATTTACGGAACCGGTTGCAGCTTTAAATAATCAATCCTATGTTGAATTATCGGCTGCAAGTGCATTTATTGCGAAAGCGAGATTTGACCTTGGGCAGAATCTAGGCACTGCTTTATCTCCTTTCAATGGCTGGCTATTTATTCAAGGGCTTGAATCGTTACCACTGCGAATGAAGCAGCATGTGGCAAATGCCAAAGAAGTCGCAAGCTTTTTAGCGGAGCATGAGCAGGTCACATGGGTGAATTATCCATCTTTAAAGGACGATCCTCAGTATGAACTTGCAAAAACCTACTTACCAAAAGGTGTAGGATCCATCTTTACATTTGGTATTAAAGGTGGTCTCGAAGCTGCGAAGAAATTTATTGCTTCTGTAAAATTATTCTCTCATGTAGCAAATGTTGGCGATTCAAAATCACTTGTTATTCATCCAGCAAGTACGACACATGCACGTTTGTCAGAGGAAGAACAACGACTTACTGGTGTAACGCCAGAACAAATCAGAATATCGATCGGCCTGGAGGATATTGAGGATATTAAAGCAGATATTAATCAGGCACTAATTGCAAGTAAACAGGAGAATGTGTTTTAAGAAAGAAAAGTAAATAAATGGGGAGTGTAAGCATGAAGCTTAGGAGACAGTTCAAGCAAAAAGGTTTGGCAATCGGGGTTTTTTCAATCATATTATTGTTCATTGCTGGTTGTTCTTCGAGCGCCAGTACAGAAGGAGCACCAGATAAAATTCGAATGGATTATGCGTATTACTCACCAACTAGCCTAGTATTAAAGCAAAAGGGCTGGCTGGAAGAGGAATTTAAAGAAGAAGGAATTGAAATTGAATGGGTGCTAAGTCAGGGCAGTAATAAGGCACTCGAGTTTTTAAATAGTAATAGTGTTGACTTCGGTTCATCTGCTGGGGCAGCGGCATTGATATCGAAGGCGAACGGGGCGCCGATTAAAAATGTTTATATTTATTCCAAGCCTGAGTGGACTGCGCTTGTAACGATGCCTGAGTCTGGAATCAGTTCTGTGAAGGATTTAGCAGGTAAAAAAGTTGCTGCAACACTAGGTACAGATCCATATATCTTTTTACTGCGCGCACTGAATGAGGAAGGAATCCCAGCTGAAGACGTTGAAATCATCAATATGCAGCATGGAGATGGTGCAAATGCATTAACGAAAGGATCTGTCGATGCATGGGCAGGACTTGATCCAAATATGGCACGCGTAGAGTTAGAGGCAGATGCATCTCTATTTTATCGTAATGTTGATTTTAATACGTATGGATTCCTTAATGTCAGAGAAGATTTCGCAAAGAGCCATCCAGAATATGTTAATCGTGTCATTGCAGCATATGAAAAAGCGAGAGAATGGACGATAGAGAATCCGCAAGAAGCTGCGGAAATACTAGCAGACGAAGCAAGTATTTCAATTGAAGTTGCTCAATTAACATTGGAACGAAATGATTTTTCAGTAGCGATTCCAGCGGATGTGCATCATGATGCATTAATCGAAGCTGGTAAGGTTTTACAGGCGGGAGAAGTAATTGATGCAAATGTTGATATTGAAGAGATTACGAGTGATTTAATTGAGCCGTCATTTGCGAAAGAAACAATGGGGGATGAATAAATAAAAGTGAAAGGTGAGAAATGGAATGGAAAAAATGGAAGCTGAAGTCTCGACCGTCCTATCGAAGAAGCATGCATCGAAAAGAAAAGATCAACAATTAAAACGAAGTAAGAATGTGGAGCATATCGTCTTAGGAAGCATCATTCCAATTATTCTCCTAATCATTTGGGAGATACTTAGTAGGTTAGAGGTGTTCCCTGCATACATGCTTCCTGCGCCATCTGTCGTATTAGGAACCATCGTTGGTCTTGGACAGGATGGTTCGTTATGGGGGCATATTGGAATTACAACTTACCGTGTACTAGCAGGATTTGTGCTTGGAACAGCTGTGGCGGTAGTTCTTGGCTCGTTTGTTGGTTTTTATCAAAAGGCGGAACAGTTATTTGATCCGATGATTCAGGCATTTCGTTCCATTCCCTCCCTTGCATGGGTACCATTATTTATACTTTGGATGGGAATTGGCGAGCCGTCAAAAATTACGATGATTGCGGTTGGTGTCTTTTTTCCGGTTTATTTGAATATGATTAGTGGAATTCTTGGTGTTGACCGGAAACTGATAGAAGTTGGAAAAATTAATAAACTTAACTCCTTCCAGCTCGTAACGAGAATTATTTTACCTGCATCGCTACCTTCATTTCTTACCGGCTTGCGAAGCGGCCTTGGTTTAGGCTGGATGTTCGTTGTTGCTGCAGAATTAATGGGGGCAAGTCAAGGTCTTGGTTATTTATTAGTACTTGGTCAAAATACTTTATCACCGGAAACAATCTTAGCGAGTATTATCTTATTCGCAGTGATTGGAAAATTAACGGATTGGATATTAAAAATTATAGAAGCACGAGCATTACATTGGCAGGATCGACTCGTAAAATCGTAAAGGAGGCATGTATGATGAGCCTGGAATTAAGAAGTGTAGGACGGACATTTGCAGGAAAACAAGCAGTAAGAGATGTTTCCTTTTCCGCTAAACAAGGGGAGATCATTGGACTATTAGGCACGAGCGGTTGTGGAAAAAGCACAATACTTCGAGCAATCTCTGGACTTGATTCCGAGTATGATGGAGAAATAGCTGTAAATGGTGAAATCACAAGAGACATTCAAGACGAAATTGGCTTCATCTTCCAAGAACCTCGATTATTTCCTTGGCTGACAGTGCTTGATAATGTTATTTTTGGACTGAAGGGGACCAAGGACGAGAAAGAAAAACTAGGGAAAAAGTATTTAGAAAATGTCGGCTTGGCTGATAGTGCGAAGCTTTATCCAAAACAATTATCTGGGGGAATGGCCCAAAGAGTAGCAATTGCTCGAGCGCTAGTTACATCACCAGAAATATTATTGCTCGATGAACCATTCAGTGCCCTGGATGCCTTTACAAAAATGCAGCTCCAGGATTTGCTGCTTGATATCTGGAAAACATATAAATCAACGATCGTCATTGTCACACATGACATCGATGAAGCGACTTATTTATGCGACCGTATTATAATTTTACGCGGACAGCCTGGCGAAATCGATAAGGAGATAGGGATTAACGAACAGCGACCACGAGCGAGAGGAAGTCAGCTTTTAGCAGATGTAAAAACAGAAATATTGGAAAGTCTAGATTTGAATCGAACCGGAGCACTATTGAAATAGGCTGTCACCGAAAGACTTGGTGACAGCCTATTTTTTTAAGAACGGAGAAGACCACTTGAAAATTATACCCAAGCGGTCTTTTGTTTTAGAAGCGGAACTACTTAAAGCTTCTGTCCATAATATTTATCTAATGAGAACCCTCTTCCCATAATTTCTGAAGCGTTGACGAAAATAACGAATGATGTTGGCACTTCCTTTTGGAGCAATTTCTTTAAATGTACTGCTTCTGGTTGTTCAGCAACACATAAGAGCATTGTTTTATCAAGATTTGAATAGCCACCAACAGAGCGTACCTTCGTTAATCCCCGATCAATTTCGTTATGAATAAGGTTTTGCACCTTTTCTTCTTCATCGGTAATAATGACAATAAGTTTCGTTGCAGATGTCCGTAATTGAACAAAATCAATTGCTTTTCCTGATATATAAATGGCCAAAAGTGCGAATAGGGTAAGCTCTAAATTAAAGACAATAATGGATAGGGCGACCACTATACCATCGACGATAAATTGTGAATAACCGCTAGAAATGCCAGTGAATTTCTTAACAATCTGAGCAATTGCGGCTGTTCCTCCAGTTGATCCATTTCCACGATAAACAATGCCAAGTCCAGCACCAAGAATGATTCCACCATAAAGAGCACCAAGTAATGGGTTTGTTACAGTTAATGGAATATCTTCACTTAGAAAGATAATGAATGGCACCCAGAATGTCCCTACGAGTGTCTTCCAACTAAATTCCTTGCCGAGTGTTAACCAGCCAATAATAAATATGGGAATATTGATTACCAGCTGTGTTATTGCAGGACTAAAACTATGCCATTCATATAAAATAGTCGACACTCCGGAAATACCACCAGCAGCAAGTTTGGATGGTAAGAAAAATATGTTGTAGGCTAAGCCAACTAAAGTTGCACCGATAATAATATAGAAATATTCAGTAATACTTTTATTGCTTTTAATAAAATTCATGTTTCATTTACCTCCAGATAACCATACCGTCTTTTACTGTACCATTCTGGAGTATCAGAGTAAATAGAGATTTTCTTTGCTGCACTATTTTAATAGTGCTGGATTAGCATGGCTGATTTTACGAAGAGGTGGAAACTCTTATCACGAAAATCATAAACTATTTTATAAGAGTAATGAAAATTGTTAGGGGAATAAAATATGGGAACAAATAATAATCAGCAAGAGGAAAACCAATTTCTGATTCTTGATAAGATAGGGCTAATTGGAAGTGTTATTATTCTGATAGGCGGTGCTATTTCCACGACTGCGCAGGCGATTAGTATTCAATTGGAACAGGAGGAAGTAGAGAAAACAAATCAAAAGGAACAGGAAAAGGATATGCTGCTGCTGGATATGCGAAATCAACTTCTTGAATTACAACAAGAAATAAAATTACTCAAGGATACCCGAAATAATCGCTTTCCCAGTTAATGGAGAAAAGAAAAAACACGGATATTAGCTATTCCGTGTTCTTTAAAATCAAAGCAACTAATTTCACTTTGAATTCAGACTGTTAATCGTTCTCTTTCCAGCATTTTTTCTGCAATTTTCTCTGTGAATTCCTTGCCAACTACAGGAACGATTGTATTCAGGAGGGGCTTGACCATTTGTCCGAGCATTCCCTTTGCAGAGATATTCAGATAACCGCTCATTTCTACTGAAAAATCAGCTAAGGTTTTTGCTTTAAAATAACCAGTTCCGATGCACATTTCGTTTAATCGTGTTATACGAAAAGCAATATGGCTCGGTTTCTTCCATTCAATGATTTCAACTTTTAGATTGATCGTTTTCTTTATCATGCCGATATCCCCGTGTAATTTCCAAATCGATTGCTGGTCATTGATGATTTCATGTTCCATATATCCTGGAACAAGAGGGGCCCAATTATTAATATCACTTATAAAATCCCAAATTCTTTCAATCGGCATTTCTAGTCTAACTTGATGCGAGCCATGTACCATTCTATTTTCCTCCTATGTAGTGTTGGTAAGTAAAAAAGACATACAAAGGTAATATATGTGTTACGGATCGTTAATAGAACATAAACATTCGATAAATACAGTATAAAAAAAATTCAATGTCGAATGATAAGCAAGAACAGGTAATGCTGTTCAATTCCCCCGAGGAGTGATCCAGGATGGCTAACGGCAATCGTAATCAATTGTTAGTGCCTAATGCGGAAAATGCAGTGAACAAGATGAAGGAAGAAATCGCCAATGAATTCGATGTAGAGCTTGGAGCTGACACAACTGCGCGTGAGAACGGATCGGTGGGTGGCGAGATGGTCAAACGAATGATCCAAATCGCTGAAGAAAGCATGGCAGGTCAAAAGCAACAATAAGTGAAATACCGTATTGTAAGAAAAATGGTGCCTCATCATGCAGGCACCATTTTTCCTATTTTTTTTAAAGGTTTACTTTACTCTTTAAATTTACCTTTTCTATCCAGTCAAAAGGATCTTCCACTTTACCATATTGAATCGCTGTAATTGTATCATATAGCTTTTGTGATAGCTCGCCAATTTCCCCATTATTTATTACAAGATGCTCACCATTCCAGCGCAGTTCTCCAATCGGAGAGATAACAGCTGCAGTACCTGATCCAAATGCTTCTTCTAAAGTTCCATTTTGATGTGCTTCATATAGTTCCTGCATGGATACTCTTCGTTCGGAGACAGGAACATCCCAATATTTTAGTAATTGTATAACAGAATCTCGTGTGACACCAGCTAGAATACTTCCGTTTAATTGTGGTGTAACAACTTCTCCATTAATTTTGAAGAATACGTTCATCGCTCCGACTTCTTCAATATATTTGCGCTCCATACCGTCAAGCCATAATACTTGTGAATAGCCTTCCTTTTCAACAATTTCCTGTGCCTTTAGACTCGAAGCATAATTACCACCTGTTTTCGCTTCACCTGTTCCGCCTTTTACCGCACGAACATACTGATTCTCAACTGCAATTTTTACTGGATTAATTCCTTCTTTGTAATAGGAACCAACAGGTGACATGATAACGATGAATTTAAAATGTTTCGATGGCGAAACACCAAGATATGGTTCAGTTGATATAATAAACGGACGAATGTAGATAGACGTTCCTTCAGTGTGTGGAACCCAATCTCTGTCTATAGCTACAAGCTCCTTAATTCCTTCGAGAACAAATTCCTCATCAATTTGTGGAATGACAAGGCGGTCATTTGAATGATTTAGACGCTGAAAATTTTTCTCAGGGCGGAATAACTGAATATCACCAGTTTCTGTACGATATCCTTTTAATCCTTCAAAAACAGATTGGCCATAGTGAAATATCATTGAAGATGGGTCAATCACAAGGGGTTGATAAGGTACAATACGCGCATCATGCCATCCGATTGGCTCTGCATAGTCCATTATGAACATATGGTCAGTAAATACTCTGCCAAATTCTAAGTGGTTTTCATCTGGTTTTTCCTTCTTGCTGTTCGTTAATTCTACTCGTATCGTTTGGTCTTCCATCTCACTATCTCCTCGTATACTGAAAGTTTTCTATATATCATAATAGATAAATTATTTGAATGCAAGCCCCTTTTTAGAAAATTCGTGTTAAATTAGTATTATGACTTTTTACAAAAAATAGCTTTGAGGAGTTGTAAGACGTTGATAAAAGCGATTTTATTCGATTTAGATGATACATTGCTTTGGGATGAGAAAAGTGTGAAAACTGCGTTTGAGCGGACATGTAAGTTTGCAAGTGAAAAACATGGAATCGATCCAGAAGAATTCGAACAAAAGGTTAGGGAGAATGCCCGTCGTTTATATGAATCCTACGATGTTTATTCATTTACACAAATGATTGGAATCAACCCATTTGAAGGTCTGTGGGGTGAGTTCAATGATGAGCAGGAGGAATTTCGCCAATTAAAGGCAATTGCACAAACATATAGAGAACAGTCATGGACCCTTGGTCTGAAGGATGTTGGGGTTAATGATTCTGAATTTGGAAGTGTGCTTGCAGATTATTTTATAATGGCTAGGAAAGAGAGTCCCTTTCTTTATGAAGATTCGTTGACCATTTTGGAACAGCTAAAGGGGAATTATAAGCTAGTATTAATTACCAATGGTTCGCCGAGCTTACAAAATTTGAAGCTAGAGATTACAGCTGAACTGGCTCCCTATTTTGACGAAATTATTATTTCGGGAGATTTTGGCAGAGGGAAACCGGATCCAACTATCTTTGAGCATGCACTTGCAGCTCTTTCGATAGATAAAGATGAAGCAATTATGGTTGGGGATAATCTGCATACCGATATTCTCGGTGCAAATCGTGCTGGAATTCAATCTGTATGGCTAAATCGGCATAATCGGAAAAGAGAAGCAATCGAACCAATGTACGAGATATCGAGTCTTTCTGAGCTGAGAAGTATTTTAGACTATTAAACAAAGAAGGAGTAATCTGCATTCAAGCGGATTACTCCTTCTAATGTCATCTTATTAAAGATCAATTGCAACTACTTCCTTGATTTCTTCTAAATTCTGCAGTTCTTCTAAAGCATCCTGCTCCAAATGCTTGTCAATTGTTAGCATCATCATCGCATTCCCGCCAATATCAGAGCGATCAACTTGCATCGTTGCGATATTAACATCATGTTTCGCTAGCATGCTGCCCATTCTGCCGATGACACCGGGTTGATCAATATGTTGAATCACGACCATATGTCCTTTTGGTGTAACATCAACACGGTAATTATCAACCTTAACAATTCGTGGTCCAAAGCCATTTAGTAAAGTTCCAGCAACAGTCCTTTGCTTTGTTTTGGTCTTGATTTCTACGCTAATTAAGTTTGTAAATCCTTTTAAGACAGACGTTTTATTTTCGTTAATTGCAATTCCATTTCTTTCAGCAAGGTATAAGGCATTTACATCATTCACATGACTTCCAAGATGACGCTTTAAAATGCCCTTCACTAAATTTCTCGTAAGTGGGGAAACATCCATATCGTATAGCTCGCCAGAATAAGAGATGCTTACCTCTTCTGCAACTTCGTTTGTTAAATCGATTAAAAATGCACCTAATTTCTCAGCTAAATCAAAGTATGGTTCAATTTTTGCGAGTGCTTCTTTTGGCAGTGATGGCAGATTGACTGGATTTTTCACCATATCCTCATTCAAAAAGCTAATAACATCATGACTAACATCAATTGCGACACTTTCTTGCGCCTCTATTGTGCTTGCACCTAAATGTGGTGTTGCAACAACCTCTGGAAGCTCCAGCAATTTATGATCCATAAATGGTTCCTTCTCAAATACGTCTAGTGCAGCGCCTGCTACTTTTCCTGATAATATTGCATCATATAGCGCATCTTCATCAATGATTCCACCACGAGCACAGTTAATAATTTGTACACCATTTTTCATTATTGAGAAAGCATCTGCGTTAATCATATGTCTTGTTTCCTTCAATAACGGAGTGTGAACGGTAATGAAATCTGCTTGTTTGATTACTTCTTCAAATGTACCGTAACCAATTCCTAATTTCTCTGCTTTCTCTTCGGTTAAAAATGGATCATATGCAACAACGTTCATTCGTTGTCCTTTCGCTCTTGCAGCAACCTCTACACCTATTCTGCCAAGGCCAACAATTCCAAGCGTCTTGTTTTTCAGCTCTACACCGACATATTTCTTTCGGTCCCATTTTTGATTTTTCAGTGCATGGTATGCTTGTGGAATATTTCTCGATAACGCCATTAGCATTGCCATCGTGTGCTCTGCAGCGGAATTGGTATTTCCGTTTGGTGCATTGACTACGATAATTCCATACTCGGTTGCAGCATCAAGGTCGATGTTATCAACGCCGACACCCGCACGTCCAATGATTTTCAAGTTTGTCGCTTTACTAATGAGTGAACGGGTAACCTGTGTTTGACTACGTACTAAAAGTGCATCAAATTCATGAATCCGCTCTTCAAGCTGTTCATTGGTCAAGCCAGTATCCATGACAATATTCACATTATCTGCCTGACGAAGCGGGTAAATGCCTTCTTCACTAAGTGGATCACTAATTAATATATTAAAACTCAAGATAAATCCCCCTGTTGTAAATAAATTTCTTGGGCAGCCTTTACTCCTTTGCCAAGATCGATTTCTTTACCAATTTTAGTTAGCCCTAGTTCGATAATGCCAATGATTTGTAACACATCAGCAATGGAGCAGTAGCCCATATGACCAATTCGGAAAATCTCCCCCTTGAGATGCTGCTGTCCGCCAGCGATGCTCAGACCAAACTCTTCTTTGATAACTTTTCTTAACTCTTCTGCTGAGAAGTCTTGCGGGTGAACGGCTGTTACAGTAGGCGATGCTGCTTGGTCACTTGTCAAGAGCGGGATATTATGTGCACTGAATGCTGCCCTTGTCATATTCTTCATAAGTTGATGTCTTGCATAAACTTGCTCCAATCCTTCTTCATCAAAAAGATTTAACACCTGATCCAAGCCGAATAAGAGAGAGGTAGCAGGTGTAAATGGTGTGGAATCCTCCTTAATGCTATCGCGGTATTTTTGCAAATTAAAATAAAAACTAGGCTGATTATTGTCTTCGATTACTTTCCAAGCGCGATCGCTAGCGGCAATAAAGGTTAATCCTCCAGGAAGCATAAACGCTTTTTGAGAACCTGTAACAAGGACATCAATACCCCATTCATCCATCTTTGTTTCAACACCAGCTACACAGGACACACCGTCAACTACAATCAGTGCGTCGGAATGCTCATGGACAACCTTTGCTAATTTGTCAATCGGATTAAGTACCCCTGTTGACGTTTCGCAGTAGGTAGTGAAGACAACGGAAACACCTGGATGCTCACGCAGTGCTTGAGTTAGTGCTTCTGGATTCGCAGCCTCTCCCCAATCAACATTTAATTGATGAACCTTAATATTAAATTCAAGGCAAATTTTACTGAAACGTTCGCCAAAAGCCCCTGTTACTACAACTAGTACTTCGTCACCAGGTTTAACAGTGTTGACAACTGCAGCTTCTAAACCTGCTGTTCCACTTCCGGCTATTATCAATACTTCTTGATTAGTACCGAAAATCGGTTTTAATCTTGGTTTGATGGATTGTAATAATTTTTTTGTCTCACTTGCCCGGTGCCCAATCATTGGTTGCCCCATTGCTCGAGTTACACTTGGCGGGATTGGACTAGGCCCAGGAATCCTCAATAATTGTTGATCTGCTAGCATTTTTTTTCGTCCCCCTGCTTTCATTACTTATAGTTGATTTATATATTATAATCGTATTATAGATGTTGTCGGTATATTTTACTAATTGTAAATTATCCTGTAATAGTGTGTAAACGCTTTATCAATTGTCATGATTGATTTAGTTTTTTTAAAAGAATAAATAGATTGAACTATTGGAAAGTTAGTCATATAATAGTTCGAAAGGAAGGTGGCAAATATTATGACAAAAGATTTACGGATAAAAAGTAATGCATTCGATGGTACGATGCGAGCACCAAACCGTGCCATGCTGCGTGCTGTCGGTTTGACAGATGACGATTTTAAGAAACCAATGATCGGGGTTGCCGATACGGAAAGTGAAGTAACACCATGTAACATACATATGGGTTCATTATCTTTAAGAGCGAAGGAAGGAGTACGTGATGCCGGGGCAGTTCCGTTTTTATTCCATACAATAACTGTTTCTGATGGAATTTCAATGGGAACACCAGGGATGCGTTATTCCCTGCCAAGTCGTGATATCATAGCTGATTCAATCGAGACAGTAGTCGGAGCGGAGAACTTTGACGGACTTGTAGCAATTGGTGGATGTGATAAGAACATTCCAGGATGTATGATTGCAATTGCTAATGCGGAAATTCCTTCTGTATTTGTATATGGTGGTACAATTGCACCTGGTAATTTGAATGGTAAGGATATTGACCTTGTTTCTGTATTTGAAGGTGTTGGTAAGCATAATAATGGTGATATTACAGATGCGGAATTAAATGCAATTGAATGTGCTGCATGTCCAGGTGCTGGTGCATGTGGTGGAATGTATACGGCAAATACGATGGCATCTGCTGTGGAAGCGCTTGGTATGAGTCTTCCAGGAAGCTCATCACATCCAGCAGAATCATCGGAAAAAGCAGTTGATTCTGAAGAAGCAGGACGAGCAGTAATGAACCTTTTAGAAAAAGGAATCTATCCAAAAGATATTATGACAAAAGAAGCATTTGAAAATGCAATTACAGTTGTAATGGCACTTGGAGGATCAACAAATGCCATTCTTCATTTGCTTGCAATAGCCCATGCAATTGAAGTTGATTTAACGATTGATGACTTTGCCAGAATTCAAACGAAGGTTCCGCATCTTGCAGATTTGAAGCCGAGCGGAAGATTCGTAATGGAAGATTTATTTAAAGTTGGTGGCGTACAAGGTGTTATGAAGTTATTGCTTGAAGCAGGCTACTTACATGGAGACTGTTTAACAGTAACAGGGAAGACTGTCGCAGAAAACTTAAGTGATGCACCGGGACTTAAAGAAGGACAAGAAATTATTGCTCCACTTGATAAACCAAAGCGTAAAGATGGTCCATTGATCATTCTAAAAGGTAACCTTTCTCCTGAAGGTTCTGTGGCGAAGGTATCTGGTGTGAAAGTAAAAGTCCACACAGGCCCTGCACGCGTATTTGATACTGAGGAAGAAGCAACAGCTGCAGTAATGAGAAATGAAATTAACGAGGGTGATGTGCTAGTAATCCGTTATGTTGGTCCAAAAGGCGGACCTGGTATGCCAGAGATGCTATCTATTTCTAGTATTCTAGTAGGTAAAGGCCTAGGAGAGAAAGTAGCATTATTAACAGATGGTAGATTCTCAGGTGGTACACATGGACTTGTTGTCGGACATATTTCGCCTGAAGCACAGGTCGGTGGTCCAATTGCATTTCTAAAAGAAGGTGACTTAGTAACGGTTGATTCAGAGAATAAACTATTGAACTTCAATGTTTCAGAAGAAGAATTAGAACAACGTCGCGCTGGCTGGGTTGCTCCACCTTTATACAAAAAAGGCGTCCTAGGTAAATATGCACATAATGTTACAAGTGCATCACGGGGTGCTGTAACCGATTATTTAAATAGAGACTAAGTGACATTTCTAAATAACTCCAAGGGTTCATACTTGGAGTTATTTTATTTGATATGCGATATATTGCATATTTTTGGTTTTGAGCAGGAGGAAGTAATTATAGTGTCCTGATGTATTGTTAATGTAAAGTATGAAATCACCGATAAGAATTTTATAAGAACTTAAAACGTATAACCTATCAAGAAAAATAAATATCTACGCTCGTGGATGAACTCCAATAACACAATAAAATCACAAATTTTAACTAAAATTCAGATTGTAACAATTTTTTAATAATTTTCTGTTGAGTCGCGAATACCTTATTATATTAGCGATGTAAACGCATCCAATATATTGCAATTTGTTGTAACTATCAAAAAACTTTAAAAAACCTATTGACCCGCGTCCGAAAACGTTATATGATTAATCGCAATATAAAGTATTCGAAATCATTCATACTTTAATAAACAATTTCGTACATTTAAGTAACAATTAAGATTTAAGGATGAAAATAAAATAACGACGAACTCGATGACGGGATAAAAGGAATAAGTAACGTGTATTTACAGAGATCTAGGGTTGCTGGAAGCCTAGAAGTACATATTATTCTGACATCTTCCCTGAGTGCTAAGCTGAACGGTATTTTCCCATTAGGTTTGGCCAGGTGCAATTATTGTACCTGTTATCAATGAGGCTACTTGGTAGCCTTATGAGGCAGTATTCGTAAGGATACTGTAAACCTGGGTGGTACCGTGAAAAGAAGACTCTTTTCTCCCCAATTATTTCTGGACATATGCAGATTTATGGGGGGAGTAGGGTCTTTTTTTATAGCAAAAAGACTGCACTACAGCAGCTTGTTAACTCATTACTCCCGTAAAGAAGGAAATTCACAGAGGATAAAATGAAGGAGGTAGTAAAAATGAAGATGGAAGCAAAACTCGAAACACAATCATCGAAAAAATTAAAAACAGGTGCAGATCTATTAATTCAAACGTTGGTTGATGCTGAAGTCGATACAATCTTTGGGTATCCGGGTGGTGCAGTATTACCGATTTATGATGCACTCTATCGCAGTGAGGCACCATTTCAGCATATTCTGTCACGACATGAGCAAGGTTCAATCCATGCAGCAGAAGGATATGCTCGTGTCACTGGGAAACCAGGAGTTGTCATTGCTACCTCGGGTCCTGGTGCAACAAATCTAGTGACAGGCATTACCGATGCGATGATGGATTCCTTGCCACTCGTTATTCTTACAGGTCAAGTTGGTAAAAGCGTTATCGGTACAGATGCATTCCAAGAGGCAGATATAATCGGGATTACAACCCCGATAACGAAATATAATTATCAGTTAAGCAATATTGCTGATATGCCAAGAGTCATCAAAGAAGCTTTTCATATTGCTTCAACAGGACGTCCCGGACCTGTAGTCATCGATATACCAAAAAATATTTCTGAAGTATTAACAAGTGATGAATATGACAGCGACTTTTATCTTCCTGGATATCAACCAACTATCAAGCCAAATGCATTACAAATTTCGAAGCTGGCAGAGGCGTTAAGTCATGCTAGCAGACCACTAATCTTGGCAGGTGCAGGTGTATTATTCGCTAATGCATCAGAGGAATTGAAGGCACTGGCAGAGGATTACCAAATACCAGTCACAACAACCTTGCTTGGCTTAGGAGGTTTCCCAGGATCTAATGCATTATCCTTAGGAATGGCAGGGATGCATGGAACGTATACAGCAAATATGGCAATCCAGGAATGTGATTTATTAATCAACATTGGGGCAAGGTTCGATGATCGATTGACTGGTAATATCAAGAAATTCGCTCCAAGAGCGAAGGTGGCTCATATCGATATTGATCCAGCCGAAATTGGTAAAAATATTAAGACAGATATTCCGGTTGTTGGAGATGCGAAGGAAGCAATTAATGAATTAATAAATTGTACGATTACCGTTCAAAGTCATAGTGAATGGATTGAAAAACTACAAAAAGATAAAGTGAATTTTCCGTTATGGTATGAACGATCTGATAAGTTAATTTCTCCACAATGGTTAATTGAGCAAATCGATACGATTACGAATGGCGATGCAATTGTGACAACGGACGTTGGACAGCATCAAATGTGGGCAGCACAATTTTATAATTTTAATAAACCGAATAAATGGGTTACCTCTGGGGGACTTGGAACAATGGGCTTCGGCTTCCCTGCAGCAATTGGTGCCCAATTAGGCAGACCAAATGAATTAGTAGTTGCTATAGTAGGGGATGGCGGATTTCAAATGACCCTTCAAGAACTTTCTGTTATTAAACAACGTAACCTTCCAGTGAAGGTGATCATTGTCAATAACGAAGCGCTAGGTATGGTACGTCAATGGCAGGAAAGCTTCTATGAAGAGAGATATTCGGAATCGTTATTATCTGAAAATCCCGATTTTGTGAAACTGGCAGAAAGTTATGGCATTCGCGGTGAGCTAGTATCAAGCGAGACAGATGTTCCAGAATTGCTTAAGGATATTTTCTCCTATGATGGTCCAGTAGTTGTTGACTGCCGTGTTGAAAGATTAACCGCTGTTAATCCAATGGTAGTGTCTGGTACAGGATTAGATGAGATGATCGGGGTGAAGAAATGAGAAGAATCATAACTGCAACTGTACAAAACCGCAGTGGGGTATTAAATCGAATAACCGGAATGCTATCAAAGCGTCAATTTAATATCGAAAGCATTTCCGTTGGGGCATCTGATGTAGAGGGAATTTCGAAGATGACCTTTGTAGTTGAAATAAGTGATAGCCAGAAATTAGAGCAGCTGACGAAACAATTAAATAAACAAATCGATGTATTGAAGGTTTCCGATATTACCGATAATGCAATCGTCGCAAGGGAATTAGCACTTATCAAAGTAAGCAGCAATAGTCAATTACGTGCAGAAATACAAGGGGTAATTACTCCATTCCGTGCAAGTGTGATTGATATTAGTAAAGACAGTCTAATCATCCAAGTAACAGGCAAACCAGAGAAGGTAGATGCACTCATAACCTTGCTTAGACCATATGGAATTAAAGATTTAACAAGAACAGGTGTCACAGCATTTACAAGAGGGCATCAACCAGAACAGCAAGTCACTAACATCAATTCATTTTCTATTATATAAGTTGTGTTCGCTTCTTAACTAGTAAACTTTGGATGTTCTAAGCAATTTTCAGAGTACAAACTTTTTATGTATGGTTTGTCACTATTTTAAAGAATAAAATGTCTAATTTACGCTTTGGGCACTTGGAAAGCTGGATAAAAAAGCATTGCACGCACATTCCCAGCGGAGTGTATTTCCGGAGCACTGGCCAGAGAGCGATTGTTAATCATAACTAGGAAATACAATAAAATATAAAACAATAAAACTAACAAACGAGAGGGAGATTAATATGTCAAAAGTACTTTATGAAAAAGATATTCAAAAAGAGGTATTACAAGGGAAGAAAATCGCAGTAATTGGATATGGTTCACAAGGGCATGCACATGCACTTAACTTAAGAGAAAGTGGATACGACGTTGTTATCGGACTTAGAGCTGGTAAATCACAGCAAAAAGCAGAGGAAGATGGTTTTACTGTCTATCCAGTAGCAGAAGCAGTGAGTGAAGCAGATGTAATCATGATTCTTTTGCCAGATGAAAACCAAAAACAAGTTTATGAAGAAAGCATAAAACCAAATTTAGCAGCAGGAGATGCATTAGTTTTCGCACACGGATTTAACGTTCACTTTAGCCAAATCGTACCTCCATCAGATGTCGATGTATTCCTTGTTGCACCAAAAGGACCTGGACATTTAGTACGCAGAACCTATGAATCTGGCGCAGGAGTTCCAGCACTATACGGTGTCTACCAAGATTACACTGGCAATGCTACTAAGCTTGCACTTGCTTATGCACAGGGAATTGGTGCAGGCAGAGCAGGAATCTTAGAAACTAGCTTCCAGGAAGAAACAGAAACAGATCTATTCGGAGAGCAAGCAGTATTATGCGGTGGTGTGACCAGCTTAGTTAAAGCAGGCTTCGAAACATTAACAGAAGCAGGATACCAACCTGAAGTTGCCTACTTCGAATGTATGCATGAACTAAAATTAATCGTGGATCTTCTATATGAAGGTGGACTTGAAAATATGCGCTATTCAATCTCTGATACAGCACAATGGGGTGACTTCGTATCTGGACCACGCGTAGTTAATGAAGATACGAAAGCAAGAATGAAGGACGTATTAACAGATATCCAGACTGGTAAATTCGCGAAAGATTGGATTCTTGAAAACCAAGCTGGTCGTCCACAGTTTAACGCAATCAATGCAGCAGAAAACAAACACCAAATCGAAACAGTTGGAAGGGAGTTACGTGATTTAATGCCTTTTGTAAAACAGCCAATCCAAACAAAACAAAAGGAAGTGAAGCAGCATGTCACAAATTAAAATCTTTGATACAACGCTTCGAGATGGGGAACAGTCCCCAGGTGTAAATTTAAATAAGCAAGAAAAGTTAGAGATTGCTAGACAGCTAGAACGCTTTGGAGTAGATAGAATGGAAGCAGGATTCCCTGCTTCCTCCAAAGGTGACTTTGATGCAGTAAAACTGATTGCTGATACGATTAAGGATTCATCAGTTACCGGACTTGCTAGAACGATTAAATCAGATGTTGATGCAGCATGGGAAGCTTTAAAAGGTGCTGCAGAGCCACGGTTGCATTTATTTATTGCAACATCTGAGCTTCATATGCGCGATAAACTCGTAATGACCCCAGATCAAGTAATTGAATCTGCGGTTAGCATGGTAACCTACGCGAAACAAAAATTCCCTCAAATTGAATGGTCAGCAGAAGACGCATCGAGATCCGATTTGGCATTTTTAGCTAGAATTATTGAGCAAGTGATTGATGCTGGCGCAACGGTGATTAATCTTCCTGATACGGTTGGTTATGCAACACCGGCAGAATACGGCAAAATGTTCCGTTACATTAAAAAAAATGTACCGAATATTGACCGTGTTGCATTATCCTGTCATTGTCATGATGATCTTGGTATGGCGGTTGCGAACTCGATTGCAGCGGTAGAGAACGGTGCAACTCAAGTAGAAGGAACGATAAATGGAATTGGCGAACGTGCGGGTAATGCAGCATTAGAAGAAGTTGCCGTAGCCTTAAAAATACGTTCTGATTTTTATCCATATGAAACGAGACTTCAGTTAAATGAAATCAAACGTACGAGTGACCTTGTTTCGAAATTGACTGGAATGTATGTACAGGCAAATAAAGCAATAATTGGTCGAAATGCATTCGCACATGAATCTGGTATCCATCAAGATGGTGTTTTGAAAAATGTCGAAACATACGAAATTATCACTCCGGAGATGGTTGGCGTTACATCCAATACATTATTCCTAGGCAAGCATTCTGGACGCCATGCATTTAAAGATAAAATAAAAGAATTGGGTGTAGAGCTTACAGATGAGCAACTAAAGGAAGCCTTTAACCAATTTAAACAGTTAACAGATCACAAAAAAGAAGTAACAGATGATGATATCTACACGATTATCATGGAAATTAAAACTGATTCAGCAGCTGTTAATAAGTATCAGTTGGAAATGTTCCAAGTTCAGTATGGTACAACAAATATTCCTACAGCTACAGTCGTATTGAAGACACCAGAAGGAGAAACAGTGCAAACAGCTTCCACTGGTAAAGGAAGCGTAGAGGCATTGTATCAAACATTAGACAATTTAATTCATGAGGAATTACAGTTAATCGATTATCAGATTAACTCAGTAGGTGGCGGAAAGGATGCGCTAGCTGAGTCTTATGTACAGCTGAATGTAAATGGGGAAACAATGAATGGACGGGGAGCCGCACAGGATGTCCTCGAAGCTTCTGCAATTGCATTTTTAAACGCAGTAAATCGTTATATTGTGCAGCAGCAAACCTTGATGCAAAAAGAAGTTTTGAACTGAGGAAATGGAAGGGGGTCCCATTTTATGAAGAAGAATATTGTTTTACTTCCAGGTGACGGGATTGGACCAGAAATTATGGAATCGGCAAAGGTCGTATTAAATACGGTTGCGAGTGAATACAATCACGAGTTTAATTTTCATGAGCATGCAATTGGTGGTGATGCGATTGATCGATTTAATAATCCACTTCCAGAGGAAACGATTCATGCATGTAAAGCAGCAGATGCTGTTCTTTTAGGAGCTGTTGGTGGGAAGAAGTGGGATAATAATCCCTCGCATTTACGACCGGAAAAAGGATTGTTAGGCATCCGAAAAGCACTTGGTCTTTTTGCAAACCTACGTCCAATCAAGGGATTTAATTCTTTACTCCATGCCTCTCCATTAAAAGAGGAAAAAATTGCGGGTAGCGATATTTTAATCATTCGTGAACTAACAGGTGGACTTTACTTTGGTACACCTAGTGAACGGAGAGAAAATGGAAATGTCGTTGTCGATACTCTTTACTATGAGCGACATGAAATGGAAAGAATTATTGATAAAGCATTTCAAAGTGCGATGCAAAGGAAGAAACAGTTAACATCTGTTGATAAGGCGAATGTGCTCGAATCAAGCAGAATGTGGCGAGAAATTGTCGATGAAAAGGCTAATGTTTATCCAGAGGTTGAGGTGGAGCATTTGCTTGTTGATGCTGCAGCAATGAAGCTGATTACCCAGCCAAACCATTTTGACGTCATCGTTACGGAAAATTTATTCGGGGATATTCTAAGTGATGAAGCATCTGTATTAACAGGATCCCTCGGGATGTTGCCATCTGCTAGTATACGTACAGATGGAGTCGGTCTTTACGAGCCTGTACATGGCTCAGCGCCAGATATTGCAGGAAAAGGAATCGCCAATCCATTAGGTATGATTTTATCGACTGCGATGATGCTAAGGCATTCACTTGGGCTTGAAGAGGAAGCGGCGGAGATAGAGAGAGCAGTAAATGAAACATTAGAGCAAGGCTATCATACAGCTGACTTACAATTAAAGAACGGCAAGCTTGCAGGGACAAAAGAAATAACCGATGCAGTTATCGAAAATTTAACAACTAAAAGTATTTCTAATAGTATTTGTAACATGTATGTCTGAAAAAAGAAAAATGGAGGCGACTGCAAAGACGGACGCATAAGAGTGGGACCGAAAAACGTGTGGTTTTCCACGTTTGGAGTGTCAATTACTTTTGGCGGAAGTCTTTAGGAGCCAGTGCTAGACAATAGTGAGGTGTTAAAAATGACAAAGCCGGAAACAATTATTAAGAAAATATGGGATAAACACGTAGTCCATCAAGAAGAGGGAAATCCAGATCTATTATATATCGATCAGCATCTAATCCATGAAGTGACGTCACCACAGGCGTTTGAAGGACTGCGTATGAACAAGCGGACTGTTCGCCGTCCAGATTTAACGTTTGCAACAATGGATCACAACGTGCCAACGAAGGATCGGGAAAATATTAAGGATGAAATTTCTAGAAAACAAATGGAAACCTTAAAGAAAAACTGTGAAGAATTTGGAATAAAGCTTGCAGATATGTTTCATCCTGACCAAGGTATCGTTCATGTGATTGGACCACAGCTTGGCTTAACCCAGCCTGGAAGAACAATTGTTTGCGGGGATAGTCATACATCAACACATGGTGCATTTGGTGCACTTGCGTTTGGTATTGGAACAAGTGAGGTTGAGCATGTTCTTGCGACACAAACAATTTGGCAAGAACAACCAAAGACAATGAATGTTCATGTTGAAGGAGATTTAGGACCGGGTGTTACCGCGAAGGATCTGATTCTTGCAATCATTGCCAAATTTGGTGTCAAATTCGGTACTGGGCATATTGTCGAATATACAGGTGATGCCATTCGTAAGCTTTCAATGGAAGGCCGTATGACGATTTGTAATATGTCGATTGAAGGTGGAGCAAGAGCAGGATTAATCAGCCCTGACCAAACGACGATTGATTTTCTTCGTGGTCGTGAATATGTACCACAAGGTGAAGCATATAATGAGATTGCAGAACAATGGCTTGCCCTTGCAACTGATGAAGGAGCAGAATATGATGCAACCTTAACAATCCAAGCAGCCGAAATTGAACCACAGGTATCATGGGGAACGAATCCAGCAATGTGCGTACCAATTAGTGGGGCAACACCGAGCTTAAGCGATGTGGAACATAAGGAAGATGTACAAAGAGCGCTAGATTATATGGGACTGGAAGAAAATCAACCCATTACATCAATCGAGATTGATCATGTTTTTATTGGCTCATGTACGAACTCCCGTCTTGGAGACTTAGAAAAAGCTGCAAGTATAGTAGAAGGAAAAAAAGTAAAAGAAGGAATAAAAGCGATTGTTGTTCCAGGATCATTCAGTGTAAAACTGCAAGCTGAAGAAGCAGGACTTGACAAAATCTTCTTAGAGGCAGGATTTGAATGGCGCAACTCTGGCTGTAGTATGTGTCTAGGTATGAATGACGATATTATCCCGCCTGGTGGAAGATGTGCATCCACATCAAACCGTAACTTCGAAGGAAGACAAGGAAATGGTGCACGTACCCATCTTGTTAGTCCGGAAATGGCAGCTGCGGCAGCAATAGAAGGACGATTCGTCGATGTACGTAAATTTGCAGGTGTATTGAATTAGGAGGGAATGAGATGGAAGCTATTAAACAACATCAAGGACTTGTTTTTCCTTTGAATCGTGCCAATATTGATACAGACCAAATCATCCCGAAGCAATTTCTTAAAAGAATTGAACGTACAGGTTTTGGACAATTTTTATTTTTTAATTGGCGTTTTGATGATGAAGGAAAAGAACGAGCAGACTTTGCATTAAATCAACCAAAATACGAGAATACTAGTGTACTCCTAGCAGGAGAGAACTTTGGCTGCGGTTCATCTAGGGAGCATGCACCATGGGCACTCTTGGATTATGGGTTTAAAGTAATTATTGCACCAAGCTTTGCTGACATCTTTTATAATAATTCTTTGAAAAATGGAATTATTCCTATTAAAATGGAAGAGACTCAGCTTAATAAATGGATGGAGCAAGCAGAAACTGGTAAACTAGTATTAAATATCAACCTGAAAGAACAGACTATTACGGATGAAGAGAAGCTTGTCGTATCTTTCGAAATTCCTGAGTATCATAAAGAGAAGCTTTTAAATGGTTGGGATGATATTGCATTGACTTTACAACATCAAGAAAAGATTGAACAATTTGAAAATGCGTTATAATATTCTTTTGTGAGATATTCATGAAATGAAAATAAATAAACAAGGAAGTGGCCTAATTGGGGATTGCTTAACCGGTGAGTTAGTACACAATGCGATGAAGCGCTTAGCGCCAATCGTCCATCGTACACCAATACTCACATCAGCGACAACAAATCAGTTACTTGGAAAACATGTCTATTTTAAAATGGAAAATCAACAGAAAACCGGTGCATTTAAGTTTCGGGGTGCAAGCTACAAATTAATGCAGCTTACTAAAGAGCAGTTAGCGAAAGGCGTCATCACTGCTTCAGCAGGAAATCATGCACAAGGAGTTGCACTTGCTTCAAGAAAATTAGGAGCAAAGGCGACGATATTTATGCCAGAAAATACACCATTAGCAAAAGTAGAAGCAACGAGAAACTATGGCGCAAAAGTCGTACTTACTGGTGAAAGTTTCCAAGAAGCATATACAGCGTCATTAGAAAAACAAATGGAAAGTGGTGCTACTTATATTCATCCTTTTGATGATCATCAGCTAATGGCTGGCCAAGGAACAATCGCGATGGAATTATTACGTCAGGAAGACCGGCTGGATACGATTATCGTTCCAATTGGTGGAGGTGGACTGATAAGTGGTATTGCAGTTGCAGCAAAATATGTAAATCGTAACATTAGGATCATCGGTGTTCAAGCAAGTGGTGCATCAGCTGCATATGATAGCTTCCATTCTAAAAAGAAAATGAAAACAAGTACTGTATCGACAATTGCTGAAGGCATTGCCGTTAAAGAGCCAGGAGAGCATACATTACCACTAATCTATAACTATGTGGATGATGTAGTAACTGTAACAGATGAAGAAATTGCGTCTGCTATTGTCTACATGCTCGAGCGAAATAAAACATTAGTAGAGGGTGCAGGAGCTGCAGCAACTGCCGCATTATTTGCACATAACGATCAAATTAACTCTCGTCATTGTGGCGTCATTGTGAGCGGAGGCAATTTGGATATTGGAATGATGGCAAGAATACAGCAGCTAGCTTCAGAAGATCGACATACAGAAAGAAAATCTCTAATTGCCCTATAAAATTACTGTAATAAATAACCTAGCATATAAATTAGCTAGGTTATTTATTTTGAGTATATTATTAGAGACTTTTCCTTTTAAAAAAATGATGAATTAGCAGATGATATTTGATATTAAGTACGAACTAATCTAGGAACATACTTTGCTTTCTGACCCACCGCTCTGGAAATACACTACGCGCACTTAGGCCGGCTGGTGCGTCTCCTCGTGGTGTCTCGTCCTGAGGTCTTTCCTCCCGCAGGAGTCTACGTGTATTTCCTCCGCTGGGACTGTGCGTTTACTATTGTTTATTTACTTCTTTCATAGGATAGAGTGGTATTTCACGCTCTCTTACGGCCGTTGATTGTCGCGAAGAGGCAGGACACTCCTTCGGAAATCAACGCTGCTCTTATGTCTTACTTTACCTAAAAATCGACAAATATTCTATTGGAGTTATTATTTTTCCCTATAATCGAAAATCTTTCTACAAAATACGCTAATATTTAATCAAAAGATGAGAAAATAATGGAATTTAGTGAGATAAATAACTATTTTTCTTACTTGGTGAAACGCCACCATCCCTTTATGCGCCTGTATTAAAGTTGCAAAAACGGCAATTTACTGATAATTAACATATAAAACTTTCAGAAAACATCTTGCTTTTCTGAAATTATTCACTTATAATTCTTTATAATATATTAAGATTAATTTACGAAACCATTTCAAGTGTAATATACAGTCATAAAATCACTATTTTTGTTAGTGGTTTGGATTATGTTCATTTTGGGGAATAGTTAAAGTTATAGATTTCTAGATTTTTTATAACTGGAATTATCGGAAAAATAAAATAAATATAAATATGCAGGGAAATAAATTTCATATACTATTTTTAACTTAAATTATTTGAAGATTATACCCAATGCTAATATTTAGACTTAAATAGAACGAATTGATAATCTTTAGCAAAAGGTCATCTAGACAGAGCAAATTAGTAACTAGGGGTGAGAGTTTTGAGTAATAAGCTACTGGAAATCAACAATTTAAAAACATCCTTCAGAATTGGTGATAACTATTACGCTGCAGTGGATGGTGTATCACTAACAGTAGATAAGAATGAAATCTTAGGAATTGTTGGTGAGTCTGGATCTGGAAAGAGTGCATTGGCATTTTCGATTATGGGCTTACATACAAGAGCTAAGATTGAAGGGAATATCTTATATAAGGGTCAAGATATTGCAAACATCGCACCATCGAAATTAAATAAATTACGTGGCGATGATTTAGCAATGATATTCCAAGATCCACTTACAGCACTAAATCCACTAATGACGATAGGCGATCAAATTGCCGAAGCGTTAATTTTACATAAACCAGAGATGTCACAGAAACAACGGAAAGAAAGGGTAATGGAATTAATCAATCTTGTACACATACCAAGACCAGAATATGTGTATGAACAGTTTCCGCATGAATTATCAGGAGGTATGAGGCAACGGATTGTTATTGCCATTGCAATTGCTAACCAACCAGATTTACTGATTGCAGATGAACCGACAACAGCATTAGATGTGACAATACAAGCGCAAATATTAGATTTAATTAGAGAACTGAAAAACGATTTGGACTCAGGGGTAATTTTAATTACACATGATTTAGGTGTAGTTGCAGAGATGGCAGATCGTGTTGCTGTCATGTATGCAGGACAAATTGTAGAAATCGCTGAAGTATATACATTGTTTGAAAATCCGTTACATCCATACACAAGATCACTGCTTAACTCCGTCCCTGCTGAAGGGCAGGACAAGCTCCATGTTATTCAGGGAGTTGTCCCGTCGTTACAAAAGCTCCCGCGTAAAGGCTGTCGATTTGCAGCCAGAATTCCCTGGATAGAAGCATCCGCACATGAAGAGAACCCGGAATTACATGAAGTAGAGCCTGGTCACTATGTGCGCTGTACTTGTTATAACCATTTTTACTTCCCAGATAAGAGCAAGGAGGCACAAGTACATGGCAATTCTTGAGGTTGAAGATTTAAAAGTATATTTTCCAATAAAAGCAGGGATTTTTAATCGAACAGTAGATTATATTAAAGCAGTTGATGGAGTTTCATTTTCGATAGAACAAGGGAGAACATATGGCCTTGTAGGAGAATCTGGATCGGGTAAATCAACAACAGGCAGAGCCGTGATTGGTCTGGAAAATATCTATTCCGGGAAGGTTTCGTTTAATGGCACGGATATAACGAAATTTGGACGGAAGAATAGTTTGTTAAGAAAAGATATTCAGATGATTTTCCAGGATCCATATTCGTCGCTTAATCCAAGAAAGCGAGTGGTGGATATCATTTCTGAACCACTTCGAAACTTTGAAAATCTATCAAGGCAAGAGGAGAAAAAGCGGGTTCAAGAGTTATTGGAAATCGTCGGGCTAAGTCCAGAAAGTATTTTAAAATATCCGCATGAATTCTCTGGAGGGCAAAGACAGCGGATTGGAATTGCCAGAGCAATTGCGTTAAAGCCGAAATTAATTATCGCGGATGAACCTGTATCAGCTCTTGATGTATCTGTTCAAGCGCAGGTGCTGAATTTTATGCAGGATATTCAGAAGGAACTGAATTTGACTTATCTTTTTATTAGTCACGATTTAGGTATTGTAAAACATATGTGTGATGATATCGCAATTATGTATAAAGGGCGGTATGTTGAGCAAGGAACGACTGCAGATATATTTAATAATCCGCAGCATATTTATACAAAGCGACTCGTTTCGGCGATTCCAGATATTAATCCGAGAAATAGGGAGAAACAATATCGTTTTCGCCAAGAGGTACAAAGAGAATATGCAAATTCCTATAATGACTATTTTGATAGTAATGGATTAGCATATGGATTACAGCCTGTATCAGATACTCATTTAGTAGCTTTGCCAGAGAGAGGGTGATGACCAGATGTGGAAATTTATCGTTAGACGTATTTTAATTACGATACCTCAAATCATTCTCCTTAGTGTTTTAATCTTTATGCTGGCACAAGCAATGCCTGGTGACGCACTTTCGGGTTTGGTTGATCCAAATGTCAGTCTAGAACAAAAGAATGCATTGAGAGAAAAGCTTGGATTAAATGATCCATGGTATCAAAAGTATGGGGAATGGGCATCGGGATTAGTGCAAGGTGATTTAGGACAATCCTTCCGTTTCAAAATGCCTGTATCAGAATTGATTGAGCAGCGGATGATCAATACATTTTGGTTATCACTTGCGACATTAATCATTACTTATATTATTGCAATTCCTTTAGGGATATTGAGTGGTCGATACAATGACTCGATTCTTGATTCATCGATTACTGGTTATACATATATCGGATTTGCAACGCCATTATTTATTTTTGGACTCGTGATGCTCTGGGTATTTGGATATCAACTGCAATGGTTCCCAACGAGTGGGAGTGTGACCCCTGGTCTGGAACCAGGAACATTTGAATATGTATTAAGCAAGGCACAGCATTTATTGCTGCCAGCCATCTCAATGGCATTAATACAAACTGTTTCAACGGTGCAATATTTGCGAAGTGAAATAGTGGATACAAAACAAAAAGAGTTTATTATTACAGCCAGAGCAAAAGGTGCTTCAGAATCTCGTGTCTATAATAAACATATTTTAAGAAACTCACTATTACCGATTGCGGCATTCTTTGGTTATGAAATTACATTTCTAATCGGGGGAACGGTTTTTGTTGAAATGATTTTTGGATTTCCAGGAATGGGACAGCTCTTCATTGAATCGATACTTTTACGCGATTATAGTGTTGTGAACGCTGTTGTATTAATATTCGGGATTGCAGCGATTCTAGGGGCACTTTTATCAGATATTATCTTGAGTCTCGTTGATCCACGTATCCGTATTAAATAAGAATCAAGCTATGTAGCTAGGAATGTATTAAATAATTCTACTACATAAGTGTAACTAAGGCTTTTACCGTAAGGCCCTGGTTAAACCCTAGTTTTCTAAACTTTGGAGTGATAAAAATGGAAGTAAACAATACAAATTTAGCGAATCAAATACAGGATCCTACGAAGAGTCCATCCGGTCTAAAAATCCTATGGAAAGAAATTGTCCGGGATAAGCTTGCACTCGTCTCATTAATACTCTTGATTCTCATTACGATGTTTGTATTCGGAATTTCGATGATATTAGATCAAGATGAAATTGTCAGGGTGGATTTGTTCGCAATCCATGAGCCCCCCTCAGAAGAATTTACCTTAGGGACAGATTATGGTGGTCGTGACATATTTGGCCAACTTATTATCGGGACGCGAAACTCGCTTTCCATTGGATTTTTAGTGACTGCGATCAGTGGCATATTCGGAATTGCCTTTGGATTGATTGCAGGATACTTCGGTGGATATACAGATAATGCGCTGATGCGTGTTCTTGACTTTTTCCAGGTTTTACCTTTCACAATGTTAGTCATTGTGTTTGTATCTATCGTACCTAATTATACGATATTGGCATTCTCTTTCATTATGGCAGCCTTTAACTGGATGGGAATAGCAAGATTAATCAGGTCAAAGGCACTGCAAGAGAAAGAACTGGATTATGTACAGGCGTCGAAAACGCTTGGTACATCGCATACGAAGATTATTTTTAGAGAAGTGATGCCGAATATTAGTTCTTTAATTATTGTAACGATGACATTGAATTTAGCAGCAAACATAGGAATTGAATCAGGACTCTCCTTCTTAGGATTTGGTTTTCCTGAAAGTACACCGAGTCTTGGTACACTATTAAGCTATGCGACAAACCCACAAACATTGGAATATAGATGGTGGATCTGGGTACCAGCTGCTGTTTTGATTTTAGTCATGATGTTAATGGTTCGAAATGTAGGTGAGGCATTAAGACGAGCAACGGATGCAAGACAGAGACGAGGTTAATATCTAGCAGGGATGGAGGATATTTTAAGGGGGTGATGGGCGGGAAGATTGATAATAAATTACAATGTTACTTCCATCAATATTTTATTATATTGGTGTTCAAGTATAGCAATCAGTCAAGGAATTTTTTGTGACTGATAAATAAAGGACAAAAAGGGGAGGTTACAAGAATGAAACAGACAAAGTGGCTTTTGGCTCTAATGCTTGCATTAGTTCTAGTATTAGCAGCATGTAGCAGCGGCGGAACTGATGAAGAGAAACCGGCTGATTCAGAGGATCCTGCTACAGACGAAGGTACAGATGAGGGTGCAGAGGAAGACGCTGACAAAGAAGACGCTGAAGAAAAGGCAGAAAGTGGAGATAATCTATATTCTATTGAGGACTTCAGCTCTGATAAGACAAATGAAGGGGAAGCGATCGATGGCGGCACACTAAACTATGGTTTAGTATCTGACACAGCTTTCGAAGGTATCCTTAACCCAGTATTTTATGAGGGTAATCCAGATTTTCACGTTATGAAATTCTTTGCAGAACCTGATGGTGATCTTTTAAGTATCGAGAATGATAACTTCACTTATACACAAGATGGTGCAGCAGAGTGGGAAGTTGATGAAGCTGGCACAACTTTCACAATTAAAATCCGTGATAATGTAAACTGGCATGATGGTGAACCAGTTAAAGCGGAGGACTTAGAATTCGCGTATGAAGTAATTGGCAGTCCAGATTATACTGGAATGCGTTACTATGCAGTTGAAAATGTTGTTGGTATAGAAGAATACAACGCAGGAGAAGCAGATAAAATCTCTGGTGTTGAAGTTGTCGATGAAAAGACAATCAAAATTACATTTACAGAACCAAATCCATCGTTGTTAGCTAGTGGAATTTGGACTGCGCCAATGCCAAAGCATATTTTCAAAGATATTCCAGTAGCAGAGATGGCTGAAAGTGATGCGGTTCGTGTGAACCCAATTGGTTTTGGACCATTTAAAGTGGAGCAAATTGTTCCAGGAGAATCTGTAACATACACAGCAAATGAAGATTATTGGAGAGGTGCTCCGAAGCTTGATGGGGTTACATTAAAAGTAATTCCACCTACAACAGTAGCAAATGCATTAGAAACTGGTGAAATTGACATAGCTGAACCATTCCCAACGGATCAGTATCCAGATGTTGCAGAAAAGCTGACGAATGTTGAATTCTTAGGACAACAAGAATTAGGATATACGTATATCGGCTTTAAATTAGGTAAATTTGATGCGGAAAAAGGTGAAAGTGTTACAGATCCAGACGCAAAAATGGCTGATGTAAACTTACGTAAGGCAATGTGGCATGCGGTGGACAATAATGCAGTAGGTGAAAAATTCTATAATGGTCTGCGTTGGCAGGCAACAACATTGATTATTCCACCATTCAAAGAGTATCACGATGCATCAATTGAAACACCAACATATGATCCAGAAGAAGCGAAGCGTATTTTAGATGAAGCTGGGTATGTTGATGTTGATGGTGATGGTCTTCGTGAAAATCCTGAGGGAGAAGAATTAGTGATTAATTTTGCTTCTATGTCAGGTGGAGATGTTGCAGAGCCAATGGCAAACTATTACGTTCAAGCATGGAAAGCTGTCGGACTGAATGTTCAATTACTAGGTGGAGGACTAATTGAATTTAACAGTTTCTACGATAAGCTTGAAGGCGATGACGATGAAGTTGATGTTTATCAAGGTGCATGGGGTACTGGTACGGACGTAGACCAAACAGGATTATACGGTCGTAATGCTGGTTATAACTATACACGATATACAAGTGAAAAGAATGATGAATTACTAGCAGCAGGTGCATCAGAAAAATCAATGGATCTTGCATATCGTCAAGATATTTATAAACAATGGCAAGAATTAATGGTTGAAGATATTCCTGTATTCCCAACGCTTTATCGTTCTGAATTAGTGCCGGTTAACAGCCGTGTAACAGACTTTTCGATTAAAACATCATGGGAGAATTGGCAAGAAGTTGGTTTAACGCAAGAAGAACCAGTACTTCCATAAGTTTAAGTATACTTCTATAGAAGGCTCGCTATTGGTGCGGGTCTTCTTTACGTTTGGCTGAATTTTAAAGGAGAGATGCATTTTTTAAGTGTTGAATGATCATTCGCAGGTAATGTAAAGTGCGAAACTAGTGATAATTTTTGTTTTCAGATTGGAGTGGTGTGTTTCTAATCACAAATCAGTCTCCGTCATTTGTTACAAATGAAATCGGGTGTTATTGTGTAAGCCACTCATTTACCGTTACTTTCTGACTTACCCAGCGGAAGAAATACACGAAGACTCCTTGAAAATAAAAAGCAATTTTCTTCGTGCGATGTAACGCTGCCGAAGCCTTCCTTGTCCTACGGGAAGAAGAGCCTAGGTGAGTCTATGAAGCGCGTAAGCGCGAGTAGGCTCACCAGCTCCCCGTGGAAAGCGAAGTATTCTGGAGCGACTTGCCTGAGAGTAGCCCGCATCCCAATTTATGTCGCATTTTATCTAAATACCGCTTAATAATAACAATAGAGATAATCACTTTTTTAGGCACCTTTCTAATCTGGGTATTATTTATCATCTGCTTTCCAACGATTAGTAATATAATAGAATAGACTAGTTGGTAAAATTTGTGAGCGAATATTACTGGGGGTCTATCATGACACAAAAGATTGCGATAGCGATTCTGCATGGAATGGGAACGCCAAAAGAGGATTTTGCAGAGGAGATAATGAAGCGAATTTCCAAGCGATTTGCCAAGAAGTTACCGTTTGAAAATGCAGAGAATGAATTAGTGTTCGAGCCTGTCTTTTGGTCTCAGATATTTGAACCAAAACAAACAGAATTATGGAGTAAAATGCAGCTTAGTGCCGACCTGGATTTTCCACGGTTAAGACGTTTTGTTATCGAATTTTTGGGTGATGCGATTGCATATCAACCAACAATGTTTGGGAACCAGAATTATGACAAAGTGCATGCATATGTTGCTGCTGCCATTAATCGTTTGCGAGAAAAAGCTGGACCAGATGCACCGCTTTGTGTGATCAGTCATAGCCTTGGTACGATTGTTGCAAGCAATTATTTCTATGATTTACAGTATAAACGGGAAAATAGAGGTGTGCAGACTCGGCGTCGGATGGATTATACACCAATCGAGCAGTGTGAAACCTTAACACTCTTCTATACATTAGGAAGCCCGATGGTGTTGTGGTCCTTACGATATACGGACTTTGGCTCACCAATCACTATTCCTTCACCAAAGATAAGCAATTTTTACCCAAATGTAAAAGGTGAGTGGCTCAATTTTTATGATAAGGATGACGTACTTGCTTATCCATTGAAAGGGATGAATGAAGCATATAACCAGGCAGTTACAAAAGACTTAGCCGTGAATGCAGGTGGAATCTTTACAAGCTGGAGTCCATTGTCGCATCGTGATTATGAGAGAGAGAACGAGGTAATTGATCCAATAGTCGATGGCTTGGTTAGAACTTGGAGGAGTATAAACGAATAGGATATAATAGAAGTAAGCGTTGCAATGGGAGGATAATCATGTTGAATGATATGGACAAGGCAAAAAAGCTTGCTGGAGAAGAAGCAGTACATTATGTGAAGAATGAAATGAAAGTAGGTCTTGGATCAGGTTCCACTGTATATTGGATGATCAGAAAGCTTGGAGAGCTTGTTCAGCAAGGTCTCGATATTGAAGGAATACCATCTTCTAATCAAACAGCACAATGGGCAAAGGACTTTGGAGTGCCATTGACAGATTTCTCAAAAGTAGCTCAGTTAGATATCACAATCGATGGCGCGGATGAAGTCGATCGAGATTTTCACTTGATAAAAGGTGGAGGAGGAGCACTTTTTAGGGAGAAAGTGATTGCGATGGCAGCCAAGGAATTAATTATCATCGTTGACAAGTCTAAATTAGTTCCACATTTAGGGAGTTATCCTTTACCTGTTGAAGTACTCCCATTTGGATGGGAAGTAACAGCAAAAAATATTGCTTTACTTGGAGCTCAGCCAATAATAAGAAAGAAAGATGAACAAATTTTCGTTTCTGATAATGGAAATTATATTTTAGACTGTTCCTTTGGAGAGATTAATGATCCGAAGAAGCTGCACAAACAATTGATACAACTTGTCGGCGTTGTTGAAACAGGATTATTCGTTAATATGGCGAATACAGTTATCGTTAGTAATGGAAGTGAAGTTGAAGTTATTACATCCTAAATAATAAATTTTAATTCTGGGAAAATTTGATAAAATTCGAGGAGTGACAGACACATGAGCTATTTTGCAGTATTTTCACCTATGTTAGATCAAGAGAAGAATGTTACATTTCGTCCGGACCATCTTGCTTATTTAAAAGAAAAAGCGGAGGAAGGCAAGGTATTCGCGAAGGGGCGGTTTACTGATGGAACTGGTGGATTAGTCATTTACATAGCTGAAAATCATGATGAGGTAGAAGCAATCGTGAAGAAAGATCCATATGTTGCTAGTGGAGCTAGGGGCTATGAGATCCATGAATGGGAAATGACGGTTGAAGCAAGTCCGATTGTGGATTGATAGAATACTGTTTCTTTTATACCATTTGCTAGATTAATTCCAAGGTTCATAGCATAACCGTCTCTATAGAAATTAAGAAAAATATGAAATTTTTAACATGCCATGTACATAGAGTGCATGGCATTTGCTTATGAAAAAATAGGTTTAAATACGTTGCTCCCAAGGGAACGTATTTTTGGTTGTTTAGAAAGTATAATTTATCTGCTTAAATTCAATTATAATGGATAAATAAATCAGGATTATCTACTGTTTGAGGAAGTATCGGGTTTGATATGATAAAATAGAATATCATAAAAAAAATCACTGTTGGCGAGCAAGAACTAAAATTCAATACATATTATAAAAAAGGTTTGTGAGAACAATGACACAGTGGAATATATTTATGGCGTTTTTCAGGTCCGGTATGCTTGGATTTGGTGGCGGTCCTGCTTCCATTCCGTTAATACAAAAAGAAGTAGTCGAAAAATACAACTGGATGACGGAGGAGGAATTCGGCGATATGCTGGCAATCGCTAATACCTTGCCTGGACCAATTGCTACAAAACTAGCTGGATATGTCGGCTACCGGATTTCTGGTTTTATTGGAATGTTAAATGCTGTAATTGCATCAATCTTTCCGACAATTCTATTAATGATATTCCTATTAACTTCACTTTCCACTTTCAAAGAATTTGATTGGGTTCGAGGTATGACTGCGGCTGTTGTTCCAGTAGTAGGAATGATGATGGCTGTGTTAACTTGGGGATTTGTGAAAAAGGCTGGAAAAGGATTTGGCTGGGAAAAGGCTTTTATCATTGGCGGTATTCTGTTTGTAGCACTGCAATTATTACATATTCACCCGGGAATAATCATTGCTGCACTTTTAATTATTGCCCTTACACTCAGTGATAAAACAAATGTCAGAAATAACAGTGAGGGTAAATCATGATCTATTGGCAATTATTTTTAGCTTCTTTTATTCCGGGAATATTAGGGTACGGTGGTGGGCCAGCGTCGATACCACTTGTTGAAAATGAAGTAGTAAAACGGTATGAATGGATGACTGTGCAAGAGTTTGGGGAAGTACTTGCGATTGCGAATTCCTTACCAGGTCCAATTGCACCGAAACTCGCGGGCTACATCGGCTATGAAGTCGGTGGTGTCTTCGGATCTATTATTAGTGTCTTTGCATCGGTTGCTCCTTCATTAATTCTCATGCTTTTACTCGGAAGTATATTGTATAAGTATAAAAATTCAGCAAAAGTACAGCGCTTAACATTATTTGTCCAACCGGTAATCGCGATATTACTAGGTGTAATGGCTTGGCAATTCTTTAAGGAATCATATGTTGGAATTGGTTTTTGGCAAACTATCTTGATAGCTGGGATAAGTTATTGGTTGATTGAAAAATGGAAAGTACATCCTGCTTTCGTGATATTTGCAGCAATTGTTTATGGTGGATTTATGTTGTAAAAAGTAAATTGATTAGTTGCACCTATGCAGTGCGTACTTTTTATTATTTCTAATCAGCCAAATGAAGTTGATGTTAAGTGCGTACTAACTTAGAATATCAAAAGCTCTTGGGTCAGTCGCTCCGAAAATACACTTCGCGCACCTTAGGGGGGGCTGGTGAGCCTTCTTGTGCTTTCGCACTTCGAAGTCTCACCGATGCCCTTCCTCCCGCAGGAGTCTACGTGTATTTTCTCCGCTGGGATTGTGCGAGTTAAATTAATTTTCGATCCCTTTAATAGATAGAGTCGCAATTACCTCTTTCATGGCTAGTGATTGTAGCGAGGGACAGGAGACACCTGGGGGAATAGCAATGGCTGATCCATCGGAAGCGGTCTTTGCTTTCGGAGGAACAGACCAAACAGCGTGCCTGTGGAAAGCGAATGTCCGTAGCGGAAATCAACTTTGTACCTAGTTCGCATTCTATATAAAATAGCAATGATTCATACATTAATAGAAGCCATGTTCTATTCCAGAATAGACCATGGCTTCTTAGCAATTACTTTACTAAACCTAATTCCTTCAGTCCGTTGTAGATACCGGAATCAGTAACAGAGGTTGTCCGATGTTTGGCATACTGGAATAGATCTGGATGTGCATTTGCCATCGCAAACCCTTCGCCAACTGCACGAAGCATCTCTTTATCGTTCATCCCGTCACCAAAAGCAATTGCTTCCTCTTTTGCTACATTTATACGATGGAGCAATTTCGTTATTGCTTCGCCTTTATTTACAGTGTCGCGAATAATATCATAAGAATTCTCTACACCTTTGACATTTACCTGGGAAAGATGGAAAGCTGGATCAAATTCATAAAGAGAAGGCTGAGACGCTTCGACATTCATCACCGTCACCCCTAAAATTTGATGATTTACCGCTCGAGTATATGTTTCGTTATGTTCCATCTGGAATGCTTCAGTGAATAATTTAACGATTGGACTATCTAAATTGGAAAAGTAATTTCCCCCATTGGTATACATGACGAATTCATGATTATTTTCCTTCGCTATCTCGACGAATTTATCAATCACTGCTGCATCGATTGGTTCATCAACAATCGTTTCTTTTTGATAAAGCGCATATGCACCGTTATATCCGATGAACGAGTCAATTGTCAGCTCTGCCGCTAGCTCGCTAATTTCGTGAATTGGTCGACCGGTAGCAAGAAAGACTTCGACTCCTTGATCCTTTACCTGTCTGATTGCATCTTTGGTTGATTCCGTATATGTATGATCAGGTTTTAAAATCGTACCATCAATATCTAAGAAAAGTGCTTTATATACCATGTTAATCTCCTTTAAGCAAGAATATTTATAATATAAGTTTAGCATATTAAAGCATTTAATTCACTATGCTGCAGAGTACGAGCGAGTACATAGATAATAACATAAAAAAATACCAGGCAGCCGAGTGCCTGGTACAAACAATACCTTATAAAGCCTTATCGTCCACCGAATCAAGCCATTCCTCAATTGAATCAATGACCGATTCAACGGTGCCTTCTTCGAATGGTGAGCGAAGATTCGCAGCTTTGACTAAGCCTATGAAAGGTTTGGATCCACCAAGTTTACATAGATTTAGGTAATCCTTCCATGCGTCCTCATGGTTTTCACGATCACGTTTCCAGAATTGGAATGCACAAATTTGCGCTAATGTATAATCAATGTAATAGAATGGATTCTCATAAATATGTCCTTGACGCTGCCAAAAACCGCCAGCCTCGAGATAACTTAGACCATCATAATCGCGATGTGGAAGATAGACCTCCTCTAGTTTCTTCCATGCAGCTTTACGCTCATCTGGAGTCCATTCCGGATTTTCGTAGACAAGATGCTGGAATTCATCAACAGCAACACCATAAGGGATGAATTTTAATCCGCTGGCAAGATGGGAGAATTTGTATTTTTCAACATCTTCTTTAAAAAAGTTCTCCATCCATGGCCATGTGAAGAATTCCATACTCATCGAGTGGATTTCCGCTGATTCACTTGTTGGCCATAAATACTCAGGTACACCGATATTTCGGCTTGAATATACTTGGAATGCATGACCCGCTTCGTGAGTAAGTACATCGATATCCCCAGAAGTTCCATTGAAATTAGAGAATATAAATGGAGATTGATAATCATCGATGAATGTGCAATATCCACCGGCTTCTTTTCCTTTTTTCGCTTCAAGATCCATCAAATTACGGTCAAGCATATATTGGAAGAATTCATTCGTTTCATCGGATAATTCCGCGTACATTTTCTTCCCATTCTCAATAATCCATTCCGGTGACCCTTTTGGCTCTGCATTTCCACTCGTGTATTCAAATCCTTCATCATAAAACTTAAGGGAATCTACACCAATACGGGCAGCTTGTCTTTTATATAATTTTGTAGCTGCAGGAACAATGGATTCACGTACTTGCTTACGGAAAACACCAACCATTTCTGCATTATAATCGATTCGTTGCATTCTTAGATAACCAAGCTCAATGAAATTCTTAAAACCAAGCAACGTTGCAATTTCATGACGTGTTTTCACAAGCTGGTCATAGAGATCATCGAATTTCAATGCGTTTTTCTCAAAAAAACCAAATTTCGCTTCTACCGCTTGTTTACGTACTGAACGGTCTTTACTTTCTTCAAAAGGCTCCAGCTGTGCAAGTGTATAGATTTCACCTTGAAACTCAATTTGTGCAGAAGCCTTTAGCTTAGAATACTCGGAAGTTAATTTATTCTCCCTTTGCATCAGCTCGATAACTGCAGGAGAAAATGATTTTATTGCAAAATCAGCAATTTGGAAAAGCTGTGAACCAAATCGTTCCTCAAGAGCTTCGCGATAAGTTGACTTAACTAATTCCTTATAAAACTCCGTATCTAGTTCTTGAATTTCCGGCAATATTTCATCAAAGTAATCACGTTCCTTTTGATAAAATTCATCATTCGTATCAATGGAAGCACGGATGTAGACTAAATTGTATAGAGTAGACAGCTTATTGCGGAAAGCATTAAGCTCTTCCATTGCCTTTGTTGCAGCTTCTATGCTATTTGCAGTTGAAAAGGCTGTCAAAAATTGTTTGAATATTTCTTTTTCCGTTTGTAAATTTGGTCGTTTGTACAAATAATCTTCAAACTTCAGCATGATAATTCCCCCTCTATATAGATGATTGCAAATATAATTATAATTTACTTTTTGGATATTTACACCTTTTAGTTGAGGTTTGGTATAATATATGCAATTACTAGACTGAAAAGGAGCTTATCATGAGTGAAAAGATAGTATTATCGAAGGAACAGCGTGATGAAATGATTGCGCTGATCAGAAATTACTTCGAAAAAAACATGGATGAACCGATTGGTGAATTAAAAGCAATGATGCTATTGGATTTCATTACAACAGAACTAGCACCGAAGTTCTATAATTTAGGCGTAGAGGAAAGCCATATCTATCTAGCAGCGAAGCTTGATGATTTATTTGAAATCCAAAAATAGAGGAGGAAACGAAGGATAATGGAAATAGATGGTAGATATCGAAAAAATGTAAAACCTGGACTAGCTGTTGAGATTGTTCTCAAACAAGATCAACGAACAGGAAAAACAACTGCTGGAATTGTGAAGGATCTATTAACCAAATCAGAATTCCATCCACATGGAATTAAAGTAAGGCTTGAAGATGGGCAAGTAGGAAGAATTCATACAAAATAAGCAATTGTAAAGAAATGAAAAATGAATATTTCGCGCTTTCATTGACTTTGGAAGCGTTCAATTGTAGACTAAAAATAGTGAATAATTTACATAATGGGGTGAATAGGATGATTGGGTCAGTTTTTATTGTTGGTGGAATTTTAACATTTGCAGTAGTAGTCATTAATCTTATCCTTTTAAAAGTAACTGCAGCGGATAAATTTGTTAGTTATTTTCCAAGTCACATCTTTGTTGCAGCTGGATTAGTACTCCTTTTAGTTGCTACATTTGTGAATGAATCATTTGCAGGGGCACCTTTAGGTGGATGGGGTATTGCGTCTTTATTCGCAGCAGCAATTGGCTATGTGATTACAGCTATGATTGATGCATATATGAATGAAAATGCACAAAATGCATAATATGATGAAGGGAAAGGGCGTTTATCGCTCTTTTTTTTTGTTTCTAGGTATAAAAAAACCCGCCTGCAGACGAGTTTCATCTCAATAAAAACATTATCAATAGAAGGGTTTATTATTAGCCTTCATTCCAAAAAATAGCAACGGTTCCTTCTCCAGCATGCACAGCAAGCGATGAACTGATTTCACCGATTACCGTTCTCAGATGGGGGATTTCCTGCTTAATTCGATCGCTTAGGTCATGGGCCTTTTCGATGGCATTACCGTGCATGATACCGATTTCCTCCACCTTTTTCATTTGAACGGATTCCTTTAAGAGAGCTATAATACGGCTGACAGCTTTCTTTTCAGAGCGGATGCGCTCCTTCAGTCCAAGCTCTCCCGTAGAAGTAATTGATAAAATCGGTTTGATTTTTAATAGATTCCCGAGCAGGAACTGAGTGCCGGACATGCGCCCACCTTTATACAGTTGTTCGAGGCTGCCAAGCAGAATCAGATTCCGTCCATGTGATGCTCGCTCACGTAAACGGCTGGCAATTGTAGGGACTTCCACGCCCTTTTCGGCAAGTGCAAGTCCCTCGGTAAGAAGGTCTGTGATTCCATATGAAAGGGAGCAGGAATCAATTACTTCTACTGGGAAATTGGCCTGATTCTTTCCAGCATTGGAGCTTGAGAGTGTTCCGCTTAATTTTGATGAGACATGGATGGCAATGGCTTGGTCATAGTTTTCTTTCAACTGTTCATACAGCTCTTGAAATTTATTTGAATTGGGTTGTGATGTCTTTGGTATTTCTTTTTCACGGCGGATGATGTCATACAGTTTATCGGAAGTGAGATTCGTGTCATCATATTCCACACCTTCTGAGATAACAACCATAGGCACGATGAACACATCAGGATGCGTTCTCAATTGTTCGGACAAAAAGATGGTGCTGTCGGTCACAAACGCAATTTTCTTTGTAGTCATAAGATCCCTCGATTCTTTATCTTACTTATATCCATATTATACAGATTTTATGAATTAATACCAACGATTAATAACAGGTACTAACTTTTAAAAATCAATGCTTGAAATGAAGATGTTTATCCGCGTCTGCTAGTGGGAAAAGTTATAGAGAAGAATGGAGGAGTTATTTAAAATGTACACATATAGTGTTGCCCCAAACGTGGATTTAACAAGCTGGGTTGTAAAGCTCGAGGACGTTGCACCTGAGGAAGAGCATAATACTAAAGAAGAAGCCGTAGAAGCAGCTGAGCGCATGGCAAAGGAAAACAAACCGAGCGAAGTGCAGATTTTTGATGAAAATCATGATGTCATTGAGAAAAGACGATTTGAATAATAAAGGGTACGCAGATGGATAGGAAGGGGTATAGTAAGTTTTTAAGAAATAATAATGCTCCGCATTATCTCATGCGGAGCATTATTATTTTTAACTATTAAGTGTACTTAATCTGCAGCCAAAGGGTTATTTAAGATTATTTCAGATAAGTATTTCCGTCGCGTTGCTCAATCTTTCCTTCTTTCATCAGCTTACCAAGCGCTCGCTTGAATGCTGCTTTACTAATATTAAATGTACCACGAATATCATCGGGATCACTCTTGTCGCTAAATGGAATGATGCCATCATGTGCTTCAAGATGCGCTAATATTGCATCCGCGTCTTCTCCCATACTATCCTGCTTGAGTGGGCGTAGTGAAATATTTAATGTGCCATCAACTTTCACTTCGATTACTCGCCCATGAACAAGCTCACCAAGTCTTGGTTCTATTTTTCTTTCAGAATGATGAATGAAACCTCGGTAATTCTCTTCTGTTAATATTGCAGAACCTTCTCTGCTCGTATGATAGACAGTCCCGCTAATCTGCTGATTCAATAATTCATCTGGTGCAAGCTCAACTTCTCTTGCAATTACGCCTTCTGTTGCAGGGAGTGCGAGTAGTCGACCCTTCTGATCCTTTCCTAAAGTAACAAATAGTTTGTCGCCAATGTTTGGCCAAACATCTTCAAATAATGGTAGGTCATCAACAGACACAAGCATTTCCTTAGCAATACCGATGTTGACGAACGCACCTAATTTCGGAATAACCTCAACAACTTCAGCCCAGTCGTATGCATCCATTTGCACAGCTGGAATTGTTGTTGTTGCTGCGATATTTCCTTTTTTATCATTATAGAGAAAAACGTCGACTTCTTGATTTTCTTCCAGTTCATGGTCTGTTTCATTATGATGGAGGAGTGCTTCTTCCCCTTCTTTTGTTAATACATATCCTGTTTCAATTTTGCGTAGCACATTCATTGTTTGGACGGTGCCAATTCGTAGTGTATTCATTTTTATTAGCCCTTCTTTCGATCTATGTATTGGAAAAGGGATACCCTTTTATAAGAGTACCCCTTTAATTATAAAGTAACACTAAAGTTTTATATATTTTTTTTAATCCCGAATAGCTTCGAGTGGGAAATTTCAGCATTGTAATTTCACTTTAACCGCGGTACATGTTCCACTGGGTGTTTCCTAACTTAAGCAACGCAAGCCCAACCTGCTCTTACGTCCTTGCGACCCTTTAGTCGCGCCAGTGTGAATAAGCATCTTCAAAAACATTGTAGAATGCCAGATCACTTCATGTTACTTAGATTAATTATCATCTCATAGATACGATCGTTTGTCAATCTTTACTTAAAAAATATTATTGTATATCCTTTCTTGCATAGATCCATGATGAAAGTAGATAAGAAAGAAATAGGCAACCCATAGAAAAAAGAATGATAATTAAGGCTGGCTGGAATTGGATAAAATTAAGGATAAAGATAATAAATTGTTCCAATTGTGCGTGAAAGAGATTGAGTACTATTCCAATAACGCTTGCTGTAAGAGCAATAACTCCAATTATTACACCGATAGCAATTGTAAATGATTGAATAGCGTAATAGATTGGATATGAAATGGCACTAATAATGCTAGTAATCGCAAATAAGCCTAATAAGATAATCCAAGTTAAAGGCTGGAAGGATAAATAGGGTAAATGCTGCTGTGCGATACTATCAATTATGGAAAGATAGATTAACAATATAATGGAAATACAGAATAGAAGCAAATACCTGCCCAACACGACATGCTTTGGTTTGATAGGCAAGCTTTTTATAAAGCGGTTAACATGATTTTTCCCATCATAATAAAATGCATTAAAAATAAAACCAAACGCCATAGCGATATAGAGAAAGCTACTAGATATGTTCAATACATAAGCTGCAGGAATTAAAATAATGACTAAAATAATGGACATTAAATTCAACTGAAATTCTTTTTTCATCATTTGTAACATCTTAATACTCCTTTCTTGTCATGAAATACATAATGTCTTCCAGTGTAGCTTTCTCCGCGACAATTTCATCACCAAATCCATCGAATAGGGAGAGTTCACCTTCAAAGAGTGCTTCAAATCCCATTTTGGTTTGTTTAATACCGATAAATAATTCCTTTGTATCTGCATCAATTAAATCAGATTTACCTTTGATGATATAAAAGCTGCGCTGTATCTCTTCCATACTTTTTTGCAGCATGATCTTTCCTTTGTAAATAAAAATAATATAATCCGCAATTCGATCTAAATCAGCTGTAATATGGGAGGATAGGAAAATCGTTTGCTTTTCCTTTACCATTAATTCCTGGATATGCTCCAAGAGTTCTCTTCGGAAAATTGGATCGAGTCCGGATGTAGGTTCATCCATGATAATAAATTCAGGTTCATGTGATAGTGCAAAAAGTAGGGAGCATTTCATTTTCATTCCCTTAGAAAACTTTTTGATTTTCTTGAATTCCGGGAGTTCAAATATAGTTAAATATTTTTGAAATAAAGTTTCATTCCATGTTTCATACAGCGGGGCAATGAAGGATTTCATTTTTCCAATATTAAATTCCTCATACATATAGAGATCATCATAAACAAAGCCTATTTTTTGCTTCAATTGCTGTTCATTGTGACTCGTGCCAAAAAGCCTGATATCACCTGCATCATAGGAAAGGAGATTCATCATCATTTGTATTGTTGTTGTTTTTCCGCTGCCATTTGGACCGATGAATCCTGTAATGTAGCCTTGCGGAATGGTAAAATTCAATTTTTCAATAGAGAAGTCCTTTCGTTTCTTTGTGACATTGTGAAATTCTACTGTATTCATACTGTCAATCCCCCTCATAATAAATCGCCACTAGTTCAAGTAATTCATCTTTTGTCATGCCGATTTTTTTTCCTTCTGCTACTATTTTTTCCAATTCATTTTCCAGCTCGCGAATTTGCCATTCCTTTAAGAGTTGTGGCTGCTGCCCTGCAACAAATGTACCTCGGCCAACAGCTGAGATTAAGTATCCTTCTGCTTCTAAATCTTCATAGGCACGTTTGGTTGTGATAACACTAACTTTTATTTCCTTTGCAAGTAATCGCATCGACGGTAGCGCATCGCCTTCCTTTAATTCACCAGAAAAAATCTGCTGCTTAATTTGTTCTTTTATTTGCTGGAAGAGTGGCTCCTTGCTACTTGTCGAGATAAGAATATTCATTCGATCATCTCTTTTCTTTTGAAAAATGTATATATACATTATATACAATATGTACAATAATGCAATTAAAAAATGTGAAAAAATACAAATTGATATTGTAGGTATGGTAAACTATTAAATAGTTATAAGAAGATGTTCAAAAAGTCTGGTAAAACGGAGACAAAGAAATTTGATCTTTTTGGGCATGCACTAGTAAATGGAGATGTTGAAACAATGAGTTTATTTCTTAATGTAATTTTGCCTATCATGGCAATCTTTGCAGCGGGCTTTGCATTGCAGCGAATACGCCTTTTAGATGTAAAATCTGTGTCTGCAGTAACACTATACATACTATCGCCTTGTCTGGTTTTCACGTCTCTCTATGATGCTGAATTTGATAGTGGGTATATAATTATTATCGTTTATATGTTTGCTTTGTTCTTTATTATGGTATTTATTAATAAGATTTTAGCGAAGTTATTTAAATGGCCAGCAAATATTGAAAGTGCTTCAATTCTTGCTACTGGTTTTATGAATGCGGGGAATTATGGGCTTCCCGTTGTTTTATTCAGTGTTGGACCTGCAGCACTGCCATACGCCGTATTTATTATGGTTGTACAGGGAATCCAGAATAATTTTTTCGGTGTCTACTATGCTTCGCGAAGCTCAAAAGGGATGAAGTATGCATTATTTAATGTTTTGAAAATGCCAACCACATATGCGACGATTCTAGCCTTTTTATTCCAAGGTTTTTCTGTTAAAGTACCAGAATCATTTCACTCGGTGCTTTCCATGGTGGGAGATGCAGCTATTCCAGTCATGATGATAATGCTTGGGATGCAGCTTGGTTCGTTAACTGGCATCAAGTTGAATTGGCAAGTGATAACGTCAGCAGTGTCATTAAAGATGGTTGCGGCACCACTTATCGCCTCGGGGTTTGTCCTATTATTTAATGTTGATCCTTTAATTGGTCTCGTATTAATTATCGTTTCCGCAATGCCAACTGCAGCAACAACAACAATGTATGCAATTGAATTTGATACAGAGCCAGAATTAGTATCAAGCATTACATTTATTGCGACCGCTTTAAGTATTGTGACCGTAACAATATTGTTAAATATTATAGCTTAATACTGTTTTCTCTTAGGAATTTATATACAACGGGGGAGAGCTAATGACAGCAGAAGTAATTAACAATCAACAACCAGTTGAACAGTCTAAATCAACCGCTACACAGCAATTCCTTTTTCCGTTTTTATTGAAAGACAATAAGGTTGAAGCCTTTGTAAAGAAACTGCAGCAAACAGATTTTACCTTTTTTTCAGTTTCGAGTGAGGAACAGCAGGATCAATTTTATGGAACAATGGAGATTTCCCACAGAAAATTAGGAACCTATTTTATGCCAAACATTGAACCGATTCTCTTTCCTGATGGGATCCATAATATTGAGGGGTTAAGAAGATTTTCGAAAAAAATGGATGCATCATGTCGCTTTGTATCGACCCATCTAACAACAACATTTGGGATTGACTCAATCGATATTTTTATTTGTCCATTTCATATTGGATTGATGAATATTAGGATTCATTTTCCAGAGGACCTAAAAACCAATGACATTCTTCATTTTGGCGACTTATTTAGAATGCTGATAGAGAATGAGGAAGAAATGTTCAATGCGAAGGTTGGATTTAATGAAAATACTCTTTACCTAGTTAAGGATTTTATTTTTCAGGAATTGCTTGTCGATTTTACAGCTTATATCGATAATCGCACTGCCGATAGTACAACCTATTTCGGTAGTCTGCCATTTTTTATCGATGAGAGAATGTATGTGATTAGCTTTCTTCCACTTGTAAATGAAAGAGAAATAATGGCGAAGGAATTATACCGAATCGGTGAGCTTAACGGGTATGATGAAAATGGTGATGCTTATGTGGGGGCATCAAACCCTGACTATATTCAGCGTTACTATAACGAAAAAGTGTATGACAGATGGGGTGACACGACCTATTATGTGACGAGCGATACGCATTTTTCCTGTGTTACAAAAGAGAAGGGTGAGCTTAGTCAGCAATTATCGCAGCAAATGTATGGCGAGCATTTTTACGGACTACTGCTATTCTTCTATTATAAGCTCGTTTTATTAAAGCTGAGTCATGATTATTCTAGAGTAGAAGTAGAAAAGGATATAAAGAAAGTTGAGCTCCTGATGATAATGATAACGACATTCACCTCTAAATATTATTTGCCCGAAATTAATAGCACATCTGCAGGTAAGGAAATTTTTAGAGATGTTAAGAGGATTTTTCGAATTGAGAAACTCTATGAGGATGTGAAGCATTCCTTAGCAATTCTTGATCAAAATCAAGATAATTGGGATGGGAAAAGACTAAACTATTTGATCCAAATTCTCACGATCTATACTGTAATTTCGGGAATCTTTGGGATGAACCTAGTTATAGAGGAATTGAGTACATTGACATTTTCTGGTTTGAAAGCATATTCGATCTATGAATGGCTCGTTTTATTTGTTATCTTTTCTGGTATTTTGATTTCATTTGCAATGGGATTCTTTTTCATCAAGCGCTGGTTTAACGAAAAGAGAAGCAGGAAGCGGAAGATGTTTTAGTAGTTAAGAAAGTATATGATATTTCTTACTGTATAAGTGCGGTCTTTGGCTGTCACCGAAAGGCTTGGGTTAAACCTAAGTTTTCTAAGGCAGATAAGAAAGTATAAGCTTTCTTATGCTGCATAAGTGCAACTAAAGCATCCGCCTAAAGGCGCAGGAGTTTGCGAATTTTTCTAAAAATACATTTTAATCTTTTGGAGAGGTGAGATTATGGAATTAAATCTAAAAGGAAAATCAGTTACTGTAACCGCAGCAAGCAAGGGATTAGGTAAAGCGATCGCAATGGAGTTTGCCCGTGAAGGTGCTTATGTGCTAATTAGTAGTCGCAATATGGAATCACTAGAAGCAACAAAGCAGGAAATTATCAAAGAAACGGGAAATAATGCCGTTGATTATGCCGTTTGTGATATGAAAAGGTCGGAGGACATAAATGCATTAGTTGACAAGGCAATTGCTTGGAATGGAACCGTGGATGTATTAATTAATAATGCTGGAGGGCCGCCAGCTGGTCCATTCATGGAAATGACTGATAACGATTGGTATCATGCATTTGAATTAAATCTTCTTAGTTTTGTAAGAATGATTCGCTCTGTAGTTCCAACAATGCAAAAACAAAAGAGCGGTCATATTGTAAACCTTGCTTCCTCCTCAATTAAAACGAGTTTGGACCAGCTTGTGCTATCTAATACATTACGACCAGGTATTGTAGGCTTGGCAAAGACATTGGCACAGGAATTAAGCGCAGATAACATTTTAATCAATACAGTTGGGCCTGGAACGATTGAAACGGATCGGATATTAGATTTAAATAAATCAAAGGCGAAACAGCAAAATGTCACAATCGATCAAATAAGAGAAGAAGAAATCGAAAAAATTCCGATGAAGCGATACGGCAGGCCAGATGAATTTGCCAAGGCTGTTGTGTTTTTAGCATCTGGAGCAAACACATATATTACCGGCCAATCATTAATTGTTGATGGTGGATTGGTGAAAGCATTATAGGATGAAGCTGTGATTGCTTCATCCTATTTTTTCTTTAAAGGGCAAGAAAGTATAAGATACACCTTTTTTTCACTTTTGATTTTAAAATATAATATTGACGATTCCAAGTCCAATGAGCAGTGCTGGAGGAAGCAGGGTTAATCGCTGAAATTTCTGATGCTGGGCTAATAATATGCCTAGGCGCATACCAGAAAATAAAAATAAACCACTCATACTCGCAATAAGAAATGCGGTAAGTACCGGTGAATATCCAAGCATTGATGCACCAATTCCAGCACCGAAAGCATCGAGTGATAGTGCGAATCCGAGTAATACAGCTTCACTAACAGAGATGACTCCAGACTGGTCCAGATCTGCTTTATCTGGAGTTGAGAGAACCTTCTTAATATCACCAAGGGTGCTGGAATTAAGGTCTGTTTCAATTACCTGTTGTTTTTTTAATTTTGAACGAATGATATTAACAAGTGAAAATATTCCGAGTGTAATTAAGATGACACCACCAAGAACGCTAGCTGTGTCTGCTGAAATGAGAGTTTCAAGTACTTTCCCAGTTGTCATCGCAATCAACAAGACAATGCCCGAGCACACCATGATAATAAATAAAGCACGTAAAGGAACCTTGATTTTTTGCATGCCATACGTAACGCCAACTCCAAAACCATCTAAACTTACCGCAATTACTAACAACAATAATCCAGTAAAATATAGCATTGTATCATATCCTTCATGTAAATTCTAAATTAGTGTATGGGAACAGGGTTGGAGATGTGAGCGGAAGTTGAAATTCTGTCTTGAAGGGAACTTTTAACTTGTTGATACTGTAGTACCTACCTAAAATACTCTTCGATTTTGAAACTTTATAACATTACAAATTCAATATAGAGACGAAAGGTGCTTTCGCAACGCAAAAATAAGCAAGCAACTAACTGGTTAGTAAATTTGGTTATTTTACAACGATAGTCATTTTATTTTCTTCCTATTATAAATGTCTATTAATTTCCGTTTGTTACTAATCAAAACATTATCAAACAATTTAATAAACATTCGCATTAATATAGAATCAACAGTCAAAGAACTTCATTAGTATCAACCTTGGACATGAGCCAATTCTCTAAGTTACTAGACTGATTACGTTACTGGAAACTCTTGAACAGCATAAAGTATATAGTAATAAAAGAGTTAGAAGGGAGGGTAGCATATGAATATCCGGAAGGCTATTATTCCAGCAGCTGGATTAGGGACTCGTTTCTTGCCTGCATCAAAAGCACAGCCAAAGGAAATGCTGCCGATTGTTGATAAACCAACGATCCAATATATTGTGGAAGAAGCAGTAGATTCAGGTATAGAAGAAATTGTCATCGTAATCGGCAGAGGAAAAAATTCAATAGAAGATCACTTTGATAAAACTTATGAATTGGAAGATACATTGTTTAAAAAAAATAAGTTGGAATTATTAGAAGAAGTCCAAAAGATATCAAATTTAGTGAATATCTATTATGTACGTCAAAAGGAGACAAAAGGGCTGGGAGATGCTATTCTGTGTGCAAGAAGTTTTATTGGAAATGAACCTTTTGCCGTTTTATTAGGTGATGACATTGTAATGTCAGAAAAACCTTGCCTTAAACAGATTATTGATGTTTTCAACTATCACAATAACTCTGTAGTAGCTGTGCAGACTGTCCCAGATAAAGATGTTAATAAATATGGAATTATTAAACCTAAAGGGTCGAATATTGAACCAAATCTTTTACATGTTGATTCTCTGATAGAAAAGCCAAGTAAAGAAGACGCTCCTTCTAGATATGCAATTATAGGGCGTTATGTTTTAACTCCTGAGATATTTGATATTCTTTCAACGATTCCAATTGGAAAGGGAAATGAATTACAGCTTACGGATGCTATAAATGAGCTTAAAAAGGAACAGTCGGTATTAGCGTATAAATTTGAGGGGAATCGGTACGATATAGGAGATAAAATAGGGTTTATTAAAGCAACAATAGACATTGCCTTACAAAGGAACGATATAAAGGAAGAGATATTTGAGTATTTAAGGGGAATAGTAAGATAGAAGATTTGAATAAATAAGGAAAGATTTGCTTTGATATAATAAAGTTTAACATGATGTTAAAGGTCCCGGAATGAAGAAACACAAATTAAGAAAAGATAAATCTTCCATAATAGCAGATTAAAACTGAAAGGCAGCATAATGCTGCCTTTCAGTTTTAATAATGTTTAGGTAAATACGCTTCATCATAACTTCAATGTATGATTTTGGAAACGGTATACTGCAGTTTAGTTTTCAGTTACACCATTCGAATCCTTGTACAATCTTGGGCTCGATGAGGTGGATGAATGTTTGAAGACGATGTTTAATTGGAAGAGAAATTCCTCAACCATCATCGTCTTAGCTATTCAGATGCAGTTGTAAAATGTCGGGTTAACTGGATATAAATTTACTTTACTCTCGTAGTCAGTATAATTCTGCTTATAAAGTTTCGATAATCACCTACTATTTCTTATTTTCTTTTTCCAATCTTCATACAGTTGAGGTTCAATTTCCTTTACTTGATCCAGAAACGTATCCAATAAATCTAACTTATCTAACGTTCTAAATATTTTATAGGGGACAGAATTACGGTTATCTATAAAATGTTTACTCCCATGATCTATTTTCTTTACTACTCCTTCCTCTGTTACAAGTACATGTTTATTTTCTACATTCGTTTTATTATATTGCTTCATTGCTTTCACTAGAACTATGATTTGTTTCGTCAAGGAATTAGATAAAGTCCCTTTTTCTTTTAAATACTGATCTATGGGAACACCTTTCACAAATTCCATTACAATATAATTAGTACCAGTTTCAAATGTTTTTGGCATAAAAGGTAAGCCTTCCAACTCCTTCATTATTCTTATCTCTTTTTTTGCTTGTTTAGGATTAGCAAAAATTTTTACGCATTTTTGGGGCGTGAGTTGAAAAACGGCTCCTTGTTTACCTTGACCAATAACCTTATAAGAAGTTGGATTACTAATTTTAAGACTTTTACTACCTTTCGTTCTAGTGACAGATATAGATTTAAAATTTTCCAATTATTTTTCCTCCTTTTAAGACTTTTTATATTTTTGGTGCTTTTGTCATTTTGTTTTATTCAAACAAATAGGATTCCTTCATTTCCACTTTAATCCGAATTGACCCAGAAAATGTTCATCGTTATGAAAATCAGAGCCTCCCGTCATTAGTAAATGATATTCATTTGCTATCAGCTTGTAGCGGGCATTATCATCTGCATTCTGCATTCGATGCCACACCTCGATTCCGTCGAAAGGAAATTGCATGAGTTCACGTACAAGGTTATCGTCATTAATCAACACAGGGTGTGCTAATACGGTTTTGCCGCCTGCCCGGTGTATAAGGTCAATTCCTTCTTTTGGAGAAAGAATGAGCTTATCCAAAGCACATGGCTTCCCATCCGCCAAATAGTCATCAAATACAGTTTGATAGTCTGCTACATATCCTTTTTGCACAATAGCCATGGCAATATGGGGTCTGGCAATCACATTTCCCTTGCTGAACTGCTTCACATCCTCTAACGTAATGGACATTCCCAATTCCGTGAATTTTTTAATGATAAGAAGCGCCCTTTCTACTCGTCCATCACGTAATTGTGACAAAATATCAGTTAATTCATTGTTGATGCTCACATTGTAACCGAGAATATCAACGCTCTGTCCTTTATACTTTGTGCTTAACTCTATCCCTGCAATGACGTTAACACCATATTTAATTCCTGATTGCTGTGCTTCGTCGATTCCTCCGAGGGTATCGTGATCCGTAATGGCAATCGTTTTTAACCCAGCGTCATGAGCTTTTTTCACGAGATCTCTGGGTGAATAAATTCCGTCGGATGCCGTTGTATGCATGTGAAGATCAAAATATCCTGTTTCTATTACTTTAACTAAATCATTTTCAGTCATCCGATCACATTCCCTTCGTTAAAAATCCAGCTCCAGCGCCTATCCCCCTGAGGTCTTAAGTTGTGAACACGCTGTGGAAAAAATTAATTGAAAGCCTTGAGGGTGATCAAGGCGCCCAGAGCTAAACATCAATTTTAATTGTCAGTTTTTGTTTTCATTCCAGAAATCAATATTTTTGCAACTTCCGGACGGGTGAATTCAGGTGGAGGTATTTCTCCCTTTCTAAGCATTGCGCGTACTTTCGTACCTGAAAGAATAAGGTGGTCATCATCATTATGCGGGCATGTTTTATAAGAAGTCATACTGTTACATTTTTTACAATAGAAGCTATGCTCAAAAAATAAGGGCATAATTCCTAATTCTTCTTTAGTAAAGTTCGAAAAAATTTTTTGGGCATCATAAGTTCCGTAATAATCTCCGACTCCTGCATGATCTCTTCCTACAATAAAATGTGTACAACCGTAGTTTTTTCGAACAATCGCATGAAATACCGCTTCCCTTGGTCCTGCGTATCTCATTGCAGCAGGAAAGATTATAAGGCGAACTCGATCTTTTGGATAGTAATGCTTAAGGAGAATTTCATAACTTTCCATTCGAATCCTCGCAGGTATATCATCCGATTTTGTTTCTCCCACGAGTGGATTTAATAAGAGCCCATCGACCGTTTCGAGAGCACATTTTTGAATATATTCATGTGCTCTATGAACTGGATTTCGCGTTTGAAACCCAACAACCGTTTCCCAGCCTAAATCAGAAAACATTTTTCTTGTTTCAATCGGATCTTTTAAATATTGAGTGAAAGGAGCATGGGTTGGTCTATTTACTAGATAGATAGGACCCGCAAGGTATACATCTCCTTTTTCAAATAACTTTTTAACCCCAGGATGATCTTTGTCAGTTGTACCGTAAACACTTTGAGCCTCTAGGTCTTTATCATAATGGAATTTTTCTTCTAATTTTAGAAATCCAACTACCTTTCTGTCTTTTCCTATTAAGGAAACTTCTTCACCTAAGCGTAATTCATTTGCTTTTTCTGCTGTAACTGCGAGAGTGATTGGAATAGACCATACAATCCCATTCGAAAGTCTCATGTTTTGAAGAACGCTTATATAATCTTGCTCATTCATGAAACCTTCGAGCGGGCTGAATGCACCATTAGCAATTAATTCTAAATCAGATAAGCCCCATGGTGAAAGTTCAATTTCAGGCATCTTGTCTGTTCTTTCCAACAATGTTAGAAAATGGTCATCTAGTACTTCTTTTTGTATTAATTTACCTCCGTGAGGAAGAATCATAATCAAACTCTCCTTTTCTACCTGTTCCAGTATGTTAATCCTCTGTTTCCAACAAACCATTTGCTTTTAGATAGGTAAGGACCTGTTGAACCATTTCTTCTATAGACTGCTTATCTGATTCTACGATGATTTCAGGATTTAATGGCTCCTCATAGGGGGATGATATTCCTGTAAACGAAGTGATTTCTCCTGCCCTTGCCTTCTTGTATAAGCCTTTCGGGTCACGTCTTTCACATTCTTCAAGACTACATTTCACATAAATTTCAACAAATTCTCCTTCTGACAACTTTTCCCTTGCCTGTTGGCGATCTTGACTAAAAGGGGAAATAGCAGCAACTAGAACAACAATTCCAGCATCGACAAATAATTTGCTGATTTCTGCTATTCTTCTAATGTTTTCTTTACGATCTTCGTCACTGAATCTAAGGTCGGAATTGATTCCGAAACGGAGATTATCACCGTCAAGGATATAGGTTTTAACTCCAAGATTATGCAGCTCTCTTTCTACATGCACAGCTAATGTAGATTTACCTGTTCCTGAAAGTCCTGTCAGCCATAACACTTTGCTTTTATGGTTATTTTTATGCTGCCTATCTTTACTAGTTATTAAACTAGAATGGTATTGTATATCTTTACTCATATAAAACCTCCTATTAGAAGAATATAGATTAAAGGTGTTTCAAATCCCTAAACGCTAATATTGGAATCAGATTATAATTGATTTCTTATTTTTTTCTTATACACACCTTTTTTAAGACTGAAATAGTCCTAGCGTATATTTTCCGCGAATATCTTACTCTTACTTGCCCCCTTAATAAAAAAGTCAGCTATAATCATGCAACTATTGAGACTAATATATTCATACGTTTTTTTCTATTATTTGTGTAAACAAAAAGTGTAGAATCGAAAAAATAGCTATTTACCTACAATAGAGTGGATTACATGTTAGTGATGTTATTGGACAAACAACCGCAAGCTACCACCTTCTAACCAAACTTTGGTTAGTTGATAATCCCCTTAAGCTACTTAATAAAGAGAATGCAAAAGACTGTGATGGTTCTAGATGCTCGGATTCACCATGCAAAATTAAACCAGCTTTTTTTGTTTATATGAAAGTATAGAAAAAAATTCTTGTAGGAATAGGCACGTCCAGCACCATTGCCTACAACGTCCAAGTCAAAAGTTACGACCTCCATGTAGCAAAAAACGCCACTATGATTTCTTACTTAATTAAGCTATACCTAAGGGTGATCAAGGCACTTGCGCTTTTGTTCAAAGTTTCTAATGTAGCAAAATGTATAGTAAAAGCAGAATTCGGTTTCCTTTCGTTAATTCGTATTTGAAATCAAGGTACTAATGATTCCATAGAGCAGATTATATTAAACTATTTCCTTAATATATTCGTCCAATCAATTTTAGACTAAAAGAGTATAGATACATATATAAGTTTTCTGACTAGAAGTATTGCAGCTAAAAATTGATAAGGAGTTTGATTTTATGGATAAAGATTCACCTAAGTTATTAATTACATGTGTTGGAGAGGATATTCCTAAATTTCACTTTAGGATATTAGCTCTTTTTAAAACCATTAATCAGTTTGGTGGAAAGCTAGCAAAAGAAAAATTAGTAGCTAATTTTGTTAAATCTGTAGATAAGGATGTGAAATTGGAACTTGAGCGTATTGGCGTTGATGTGCGGATTGTTCAGCCTTTTGATTCCAGATCACCTCATTGCAATAAAATAAGGCTGCTTGAAATTGAGGATGAGTGTGATGTTTTAGTTGCTCTTGATTGCGATACAGTCGTAGTTCGTGACTTTTATAAGGAAATAGACCAAAATTTCTTTCAAGCAAAACCGGTAAATAATGATCCGCTTACAATTGATCAATGGAAGTATATGTTTTCCTATTTTGAATTGGAATTACCTGATCAACGTGTAACTACCACAGGAATCAAACAAAATAAGACAGTTCCTTATTTTAATAGTGGGGTACTGTCGATACCAAAAACATATATAAAAAGATTACATGCATCATGGGAGAAATACGCATTATTATTAATGGATAATTATCATAAAATGGGTGAGCTTGCTGAGCGTAAGTATTTTGCCGATCAACATTCCTTATCTTTAGCACTTGTAGCAGAAAACATTCCAGTTAAATTGTTTCCGATTGAAATGAACTATTCAACACCTATTAAGGTAAAACAAAAGCTATCACCTCAAGAGGTAAATCCATATATCCTGCATTATCATAAATTCACTAACGAAAATGGATTAATCCAGAAAACGAGATTTAATTATGCGGGTCCGGATACTTCTATTGAAAAAGTAAATCAGTTTCTTAATTCCAAGAGCGGCTTATTACAGAATACAAGATTTAAAAATGTAAATTTAGGTGCTGAACCAAAAGTAAAAAAGAAGAAAAAGGGTAGAAAGGAGGGGGAAAAGTGAGCCAATTAAAAAAGGATTTAATTGTAACGGGAATTCCCCGAGGAGGAACGACACTAACTGCTGCTTTAATAGATAATTTATCTAACTGTGTCTGTTTAAGTGAACCAGGCTGGCAAACGAAGTGGTTTTTAAATGGAAAAAATGCCAATAATCTCACGAAACAAGTAACGGATGACTTTAAAGAAATCCGAAAAAAAATCTTGAACAATGAACCAATTAAGGATAAGCGCAATGTTGATGGAACTGCATCAACAAATTATTTTAATTCACCTAAAAATGGGGTAAGGCAAAAGGATAAAACGTTCAAAAAACGTAGTGTTGTCTTGCCGGTAAAAGATAAGCACTTCACATTGGGCATAAAACATAATGCACATTATACTAGCATTCTTCCTGAGCTTATCGAATCTGAAAAATTTTCTATTATCGCTATTGTAAGAGATCCTGTTCCAACTATTTTGTCTTGGTTATCTCTAGACATTCCGATTAGCCGGGGGCGATTGCCTGCTGCTGAAGGGGTATGGTCAGAGCTTAGAGATATTACAGAGTCTAAAGAAGAGTTATTGATTAAACAAGTAAAAATTTATGATTTATTTTGTCAACGCTATTTAGAGTACCAGGATCATATTCATCTTATTAAATACGAAGATATTGTCAAAGACCCATCCATTATAAATAAACTTACAGGTATGGAGTACGAAAGAAAACTTGATTTAGAGAATCAAAATAAAAATAAATATTATGATTTCAAGATGGAAGAAAAGATACGTGAGGCAATTACGAAACACGCTCCCCATGCCTTAAAGTTATACCCTTTCAAGAAAAAAAAGGAGAAGGAGTAGGTAAAAGAATGGGTAAAAAAAATAAAATAGGTCAAAAAAATAAAACAGGTCAAAAAAATAATACAAGTAAATCAAATAAAATAAATGAGTTTTTACTTTTTATGCATATACCAAAAACAGCAGGTCAATCACTAAGAGGTGTCATCAAGAAGCAATACAATCTGGAAGAAACGTACAGATGTCCGTTTATGGAAGAAGAGGTAGTTAAACTTTCAGATGAATTTAGAAATAGTTTGAAATTTATATATGGCCATTTCCTATTTGGAACACACGAATATTTTCCAAAGCCCTTCACCTACATTACGATGCTCCGAGACCCTGTTGAACGATTCATTTCAGCTTACTATCATATTCTCCTTGTACCAACGAATCGTTGGCATGAAAAGGTCAAAGGTATGAGTCTTGAAGAGTTTATTGACAGTGATGACTTTAATCTACAAGCAGAACCTAACGTACAAACCCGTTTTTTCTGTGGCAAAGAACCTCTCAGTTTAGAAACCGCCAAAAAAAATATGGCTGAACATTTTTCGGTGGTTGGCATAACTGAATTATTCGCAGAATCTCTCTTTCTCATGAAAGAGAGATTTGGTTGGGAGGAAATTCAGTACCGAACAAAAAATGCAGGAAAAAACCGCCCGAAAAAAGAGAAAGTACCCCAAAATGTACGTGATAAAATTGCTGCAAAAAACCACTTAGATATTGAATTATATAAATACGCAAGAAAACAATTTGAAGAGAAAATTCAAGCATTAGACGCTAAAACCCTACAAGAAATGGATGCATTTAAAAAAAGTTTAAGCAAAATGTAGTATGTTATAAAAGAGTTTCTTGCAAAAATTTACAATGCTTAATTCTTTAAAATGGTAATCCAGAGGCAGACACAGGCTTATGGATAAATCTCCTTGGATTCATCTTCTACAAACAGCCAAGGTTTTCTTGGCAGATAGGAAAGTATAAACTTTCCTATCTGCATAAGGGCAACTAAGGTTGTCATCGAAAGGCTTGATGACAATCAAGTTTTCTAAAAAAACGCTTGGCTGTTTGTCATCCCCTTTACTATGAATCTATGGAACATATGAATTTGTCATAGGGATTCAATCCAAATTACTTTATAAGCGAGATAAAAGTAATGTTGTTACATTCTAATTATACAGGAGCTAGATAAAACTTCTTTTAGCAGATAAGAAAGTACAGAACTTTCTTATGCTGCATAAGTGCAACTAAGGCTTCACAGGAAGGCTTGGTGACAACCAAGTTTTCTAATAAAAGAAATGTGAGGTGATTAAACAAATGAGTATTGACATGATTTTGATAGGATTTTTAGTTGGAAGTTTAGTAGGAATGACGGGAGTGGGAGGTGCTTCTTTACTTACTCCAATTTTAGTACTCTTGGGTATTAATCCTGTAATCGCGATTGGTACGGATTTTGCCTATAATTCAATTACTAAATTATTTGGTGCAATTCAGCACATCAGACAAAAAACGGTTAATTTTCAACTTGTGAAATATTTAGCAATAGGCAGTCTGCCAGCAGCCATTCTAGCAAATTTCCTTTTTTATTACTTTTTTTCCAGTTATTATAATGAAGCATTAATCATACTTCTGCTTGGGTTAGTTCTAGTTATTGTATCCATCATTACACTAGTTCAAATTTTCATTATTCGCACTCCAGTTAATCGCTGGAAATTAAAGCCGTTGAGTGAAAAGCGCCATATCACGATAATTGCAGGTGTAATTATCGGAGCCATTGTAGGTGTAACTTCAATTGGAGCTGGAAGTCTATTTGCTTTGTTTATCTTATATTTTTATAATCTTAAATCTTCGGAATTGGTTGGTACAGACATTACACATGCTTTTTTACTTGTTTCTATAGTAGGCATTCTTATGGCTGGTTTAGGGCACATAGATTATATATTAGTAGGTAATCTTCTTTGTGGGTCAATTCCAGGAGCACTGATAGGCAGTAAATTAACAGATAAAATCCCATCAAATGTCATGCGGATCGTAATTTTGGTGATTATATTAATTAGTGGAATTAGCCTTATTTTTTAAAAGTTGCAAATAAATTTACCTCAGAGTTTACTTTTCCTTTTAGAGTGCTTAAATTTGAAGTTTGTTCTGTTGGCGTAATAATCCAGCACCTTCCCTATTAACATAACATTTTTATTCGTTTCAAACGGCCCATTCTGTAACCCTCTCCTCCGTTTTATAAACCTATTTGAGATTCTTGAGAGGGTTCTGCACATTCTAACCTTTCTCTTTCGTAATTTTCCAATGTATTATTTTTTAATTTTGGACCAATTCATTCTAATCATGCATACGTTTATTATGAGGTGATTTAGATGGATGGTATCTATACTGATCTGTTTTTTTATGGAAATTTCCTCTTGGCTGCTATTCTTTACTACTATCTTTATCGGATTAGAAAGCTAATAGGTTTCCAGTTAGGAATGAATATCGCAATGGTTATCGGTGGTATGATTGCTGTTGCATCAGGGATTTTATTGATTTCACAATATCCATTTCATTACACAGAGATCACCATTGTTTCTACGTTAATTGGCATGATAGTAGGTGGCGCATTTGGTGCAATGTTTGATTATCAGACATTCTTGACGGGTTTTACTAATGGCTTAATGATAGGAATTATGGCACCAATGATTGGCGCAGTTATTGATAATAACAGTACATTTATTTTGTTCATCGAATTCCTTTTTGGTGCATCTGTGGTTCTGGTAATTATCTCCAGGAAAAGCTCATAGTGGAGGTGAAGAGATGACAGTTTTTTTATTCCTTTCCTTACTGCTAAATGTTCTTATTGGCTGTAGAAGCTATTTGAAATTGAGGCGTTCAAGAAAATTATTTAGTGACCGCTATGCAATGGTTATTTCGATGAGCTCTTCGATGGTTTTATCACTCGTTTTAAGTTTGTTATGTTCGTTTATTCTTCCGTTATCTTTTTCAACTCTAACGATATTATCTACGATCGTTGGTGGAACGATTGGTATTATATTTGGAGTGATGGTGAAACTTCATTCTGTGCTTTCAGGATTTTTCGGTGGAACGATGGGTGGAATTACCGGTTCAATGGTTGGTGCGGTTGTTTTAGATCCGACATTGTGTGGATTGCCTTCAATAAATTCTAGTATTTTATTTACAAATACAATCACATTTAGCATTTTTGGAACCATCATCAGCCTTATCTCATTCTGGATTATTATTTATTCAATAAAAGTGTGAGGGGATAATAATGATATCGAAAAGAACGAAAATAGGATTGCTCGTTTTTATTATTTTGCTCGGTATATTTTTAGGTTACAAACTATTGGAAATTCAGAATCGTTTACCATATATCGCTAATGTTGAAGCTGTTCAATTAGAATCAGTTCTTACAGATGAATATCTATTTGAAAATGAGACGGTAAAGATTGTAGCTTTTATTTTTACGAATTGTCCAGATATTTGTCCGATGACAATGGTTGATTTGACAACTCTACAGGAAAAGCTGAAGGAAAATAACTTATTTGGAGAGAAAGTGAATATCGTTACGATTACACTTGATCCAGAATATGATACGAAAGAAATTTTGCAGAGCTATGCTGAAAATTTTAATGTAGATTCAAACGGGTGGTATATATTACGAGGATCGGATTCTGAAACAATCGGGGTTACAGATCAGTTTCAAATGTTTTATAAAAAGGATGAAAATGGCTTTATTACCCACAGCACCAATATGTATTTAGTAGATCGTGAGAATAATATACGTTCCGTTCACGATATGAATATTGGCGGTAAACAGGTAAATATAGCTGAGCTAATGGAAAATATAAATCGTTTGCTAAATGAATAATTACCATTATTGTCGATAGAACAATATTTCAGCCTATTTTAGCAGATAAGAAAGTTTAATCGAGGAGTGCACCTGAGGCAGTCGCTAAAAAACTTGACAAGTTCTAACCATAGAATGACCTAAATGAAATTTTATAGGTAAAAAATAGCTGAGTTGTTCAGCTATTTTTTTATTTACGGTCATTATTTGTTTGATTCTTCAGTGGTGTCATTACTTTCTGTTACAGTTAATGCAAAGTTATTATGAATTAGAAGGGGATCGAGGCATTGAATTGCACAGAAGCAACGAAGATCAACTTCAATACAAAAGTCTGTTTTCACTAATATGTTAACATCACAAATATTATCTACATCACCAAAATTAATAGGATTCCCATTTTTAAAAGGTTTTAACAATGATAAAGTTGCACAGCCATCTTTGCTGATATCCTGTACTTTAAAGAATGGAGTTCTGAAACATTCACCACCTAATAATCCACCAACATTTCCAAATGCTTTAAATAAATCACTATTTTTGTCAAACAAAATAAATGGTATCGTATCACCAACAAACTGGGTTGGCGCAAGTAAGTTGTGAAAGCAGCTTGTTGAACATTGTTCATCAACAGCATCTTGCAGATTTTTAATATTTTCCACTGCTTTACATACACTGTTTCTCTCTTTCTCACAGCCCATGCTTCTTCACTCCTATTCAGATTTAAATTATAGTGAACTGTCCTTATTAGCATATAGTTGTATGCGTCTAATTGTGTTAGGTATATACCTATATTTGCGATAGTCACCCAAAAGAAAGAAGAATCCCATAGTCCCCTTTATCGAGCATTAGCACTTAATGGAAGAATAATAAATTAGGTGAAAAGCATTGGATTGCACAGAAACAAATGAGGTAAAATTCGATATAAACATCTGTTTTCATCTGCATATAAAATCTCTCCTACAGCTTCCTTGGATACACACAGTTTTTATCACTATAGCTCAGGAATATTTCATCTTCTTATTAGACTTCATTATCGCTATATATTACGTCCTAATTATTATTAGGCAAACTATCATTATCTGAAAGAAAAGGTCTAAGAACAAAGGTCTGGTTTTTCCATATCTTATTATATTGATGTTTAATTAATCTGAAGGGGAGAAGTCGAGTGAAGGAAGAAATCAGACATGATGCGTATGTTAAAAAATTATTAGAGGCTAGGGAAAAAGAAGAAATAAGAATCGATCCAATTAACGAAAGAAATATCGCAAAAGGGGAAGGGTTAACTTCACCTACGAATCATGTAACAACAGAAGAAACAAAGATATTTAAAGAATATATGGAACAAAAGAATTTGTTCAAATTGACAGAAGCAAAGCCACATATGAAAAAGGCATTAACGTTAAAGCGGTTTTTCAAAATGAAACGAAATCAACAGGTTGAAATATACTCGAAAGCCGGACAGAAATCAATTTATTCAGAAGGGAAGGTTAATGCAATTGGCAGAGATTTTGTAATGATTACCAATTTAAAGGATCGTATCTGGATACCTTACGAAAAAATTGACTCAGCAAATGTGCCATATGGAATACCAAACTATTCAAATACACACCAACATTATATTTATGATAATGACCTTCGTACGAAATTACTGCAAAATTTTGGTGCCACTGTTTCGCAAAGAGAGATCCTCATTCAACAATTCCATGAAGAAACACTCCGAACGAACCTGTCAAGATGGAAAAATACGTGGGTGGAAATTAAATATGAAGAAAACAAATCCCATGTTGGAAAAGTACTTGAAACATCAAAAAAGACCGTTACACTAAAAGGTTTCAGGCATGTATATCATATTCCGTTAAATAAGATAGAAATGATTGAAACCATTCGTTTTCTTAAAATCCTAACAAGCTTTATTAGCAGATAGGAAAGTATAATCACCTAAAGGCTTGGTGACAACCAAGTTTTCTAAGATTAGCAAAATAAATTAGCTTTGATAGTTGTGTATTACAGACTATTTTTGTTTAAGTGAATAGAATGTTATTACCTTGTATATATAAAGGAGGATAAGGAATGACTAATCAGCAAATGGAAGACCCATTGTTTAGAGAATTCGAAAATCTAATTGGGGAAGAAATATTAATTGTGACGGAAACATCCCAGTTAAATCTACTTGGACAAACATTTCGACCTGTATTTTGCGGAACAGTTAATGAAGTTGAACCAGGACATATAACACTTTTCCCAATTACGATCAAAATGATTAATGCACCATTTTTTCAATTTCCAACTCCGTTAAGTATCCCTTTAGAGAAAATTGCTGCATTTACCGCTGAATGGGATTGTGACACCATCTTTTCAATATCATAAAAGGAGGCCTACAAGAATGAGCCGAAATATTTTTAACAATGGTACAGATGTATCAATTAATGATATCCATGATGAAGCATTGGTTCAGCACTTTAAGGATGGGATAGGAAACAGGGTTTTCTTGCTCATCCCTAACTTTCCTTTCATGTTAATCGGCATGATTAAAGATGTCATTGATGACCATGTCGAAATTAATGTAGAAACATCAACACAGGCAGTTTTTGAAAATAGATTATGGCAGGTTCATATTCATGCGATTGAAGTGTTCTTTATTGAACGTGAGGGTGGACCACAGATTCCAGTATTACGTAACTGATAATTTTTTATGAAAGGAGGCTAATAATGAAGCGAAGTTTTCATATCGTAGGAATTCCCATACGAATTGTTGTCAATACTTTTGGTGACCATAATCCAAATGGGATGATGTATGTATTAAAAGATAATGAGGACAAAGTTCGAGAGCTGGTACGAAAAAATCCTTTTACCCCTGTTGAGCTAGTTGAACCCCTTGTTATTCGTGCGAATCAGGGGGATGAGGTTGAAATCCTCTATGAAAATAAATTGCCTTTTGCGACAGGGATGCATTTCCAAGAGGCAGATTATGATGTCTTAACCTCGGACGGTGCAAATGTTGGTTTCAATCCGGACACACTCGTAGAAAAAGGTGAAAAGATTCTATACCGTTTGAAGCTAACACATGAAGGGATTCATTATTTTTCCGATTTAGGAAATGTGTCAAGTACGGAAGAGGGATCGAACACAAATGGACTTTTAGGTGCACTATTTGTTCAGAAAAGGGGTTCATCATGGACAGATCCTGTCACAGGAGGACCAATTAAAAGCGGAATGTTCGCAGATATTCATCATCCGTTTTTACCATCATTTCGTGAATATGGCTGGTTTTTCACAGACGAAATGGAAGTGGATGATTTAACAGGGAATCGTCCACTCAATCCAGTAACAGGGCAAGATGCGGAATCTTTTCATGGAGTAAATTATCGCTATGAACCAGAATGGCGAAGAAAACAATTACTCGATGAAGGTGTCGTTGCTCCTGATGCTGATGGGGAAGAAGTTCATCATGATTCATGGGTATTTGGAGATCCAGCCACACCTATTTTACGTGGCTATGTTGGTGATCCGGCACTGATACGTCTTGTTCATGGTGGTACAAAGGAAACACATGTGTTTCATTATCATGTACACCAATGGTTCAGGGATCCAATGAATACAAATTCAGAAATATTTGATTCCCAATCAATAAGTCCGCAGTCCCACTATAATATTCGACCATTATACGGTCTTGGTAGTCTTCAAGGTGCGATAGGGGATGCCATTATTCACTGTCACCTCTATCCGCATTTTGGTGCAGGGATGTGGGGGATGAACCGGATTTTTGACACACTTCAAGATGGTAGTCAGTGCTATCCAAATGGCGTTCCAATTGCAGCATTACAACCGCTGCCAGATAGACCAGCACCACCAAAGCCTACTAAGGAACGTCCAGGATTCCCTAATTTCATTCCTGGAAAGGTTGGTTGTAAAGCCCCTAGACCACCTCTAGGCATTGTAGGAGGAAGAGGACTGACAGAACTGGAAGCCAATGCTGCTGTTCCTAATGCAAGGCCCGGTGCTGTATTCGCTGATCCCTGTATGGAAAACGCAGTCGTAAAGGAATTCAATGTATCCTTAATTGAATTACCAATCGTTTATAATCGTGAAGGCTGGCATGATCCACAGGCTAGAATATACGTATTAGATGAGGATCTTGAGGATATTTGCTCAGGTAAAAAAGAACCAGAGCCACTTGTAATTCATGCACCTGCTGGAACCTGTCTTCGAATTAATTATACAAATAGGTTGCCACATGTATTGGGTGGAGATGCTTTTCAACTCGTCACAAGAACGTATGAAAATGGATTGCATATCCATTTTGTTAAATTTGATGTTCTAGTGAATGATGGAGCAAGTGTTGGTTGGAATTATGATTCGGGTGTATTACCTGGTGAGACGATTCGTTACGAATATTTTGCAGATGTAGAATTGAAAGCATGGTTTTTCCATGATCATTTATTTCCATTGGCTCACCAGCAGCATGGTGTATTTGGTAGTGGTGTTATCCACCCACGCTTCACTCGCTTTTTAGACTCGGAAACAGGTGAAGAAATCGATCATGGAGCTCAGATTACAGCGGTTAATCCAATCATCCCTGATTATCGGGATTTTGCATTATTTGTCCATGATTTTGCCCTGCTTTTTGACAAAGACGGAGAGCCATTAAATCCGCCAGATTTCCCAGGATCACAGGATGATCCAGGTGTGTTCGGTGTGAATTATAAAAATGAACCATTACAGTTTCGACTTGGAGAGGATAATGATCCTGCATACTCTTTTAGTTCGTTTGTAAAAGGTGATCCTGTCACACCGATATTAAAAGCCTATGAAGGTGATTCCATACGTATTCGATTATTGCAAGGTTCGCAAGAAGAATCACACAGCTTTAATGTTCATGGACTTAAATGGCTAACAGAGAGACAGGACCTAGATTCTGAAAGAGAGAATCAACAGCATATAGGCATCTCCGAATCATTTACCTTTGATACCTTTATTCCTAGAGCAGGAGACTATTTATGGACATTTGAAACAGAAGAGGATCTTTGGAACGGGTTGTGGGGATTAATTCGGGCTTTTGCTGAAGAAGTGCCAGATTTAATTCCTTTACCTGATAGTCCTCGTCCCCCGAAACGCACCAAGCCACTTCCAGAATGCACGGGTTTTCCACCTGCAAAAGCAACGAAGGTATTAAGTGTTGGCCCACGTAATAGTAAAATTCGCCGCTATGATGTTGTCGCATTCCAAACGGCGATTAAGTATAACAAATATGGTGACAATGATCCATTCGGTATCGTGTTTGCACTTGAAGAGGATATGGACGCTATACTGAGTGGGAAAAAGAATCCTGAACCACTTATCTTACGTGGTAGTGTTGGAGAAACAGTTGAAGTGAAATTAAGAAGCTT